>JBBQJR010000012.1:0-22134 GCA_038326125.1 Chthoniobacterales bacterium | reverse complement strand
CGCGCGCCGCGCCTCGAGCGGAGTGCGCGGCGCAAACGGCTGCCCGTCGAGTTCGATGCGCCCGCTGTCCGCCTCGTGCGCGCCGCTGAGGATTTTCATGAGCGTGCTCTTCCCCGCGCCATTCTCGCCGATGAGCGCATGCACCTCGCCCTCGGCGACCGCGAGCGAAACGCCCCGCAAAGCCGCCGTCGCACCGAAACTCTTGCGGACATCCTGGAGGAGGAGGCGGTGGGACACGTTCAATGCGCGAGTTGTGACTCCACCAATCCGGCGACTCCCAAGCCGTTTCTCCGACCGATGATGTGATGGGCTAACATGTCCGACGCCCTCTTATTCTTTGGTCGGGAAATAGGTATCGAAAAACGCGGTGGATTCCCGCAGTTCGAAACGATCGGAAAAGTCTCTGCGAAACTGCTCCGGGTAAATCGGGAGATGCGAGTCATACACGTTCGTGCTTGTAAACGGTTCCCCTCCGTGCGGCAGCAACCAAAGAATCCGGCGAGGATTCCGGCGTCGGATTTCTGCCAGCAAACGAGGCAAATCAGGATCGCCCAAGCCGCCGAACTGGTAGTCCGAAACCACCGCCGCATCCAGGCCGATCGGATGGCCGGCAAAGACGAGCTGGTGACGAAACTCAACAGAGACCGGAGATTCGTCGCCCCGGCCAGTCCCCATGAGAATCGTCGATTGCGAGTGGCGAGCGAGAATCTGCCGCAGGTCCGTCTCGCACGCTCTGGCCTGCCCGTCGATCTCGATGCGCAGGTGGACGAACTGGCAAGCGGTCTGGATCGCCACCGAAATGCACCCGGAAAAGATCGCATAGACGGTCGCCCGGCAAAGCGGTGTGTCGGAATACCGCCACTCCAGAGGTTGTTCCCTGTCGAAAAGATTCCCGACCGAAAGCAGCGCCAGCGGAACGAATGGGATGAGGTGATGCGGCGAGGTGAGCACGGTGCTGCCCGGAATGGCGGCCAGCACCAATCCGCAGGCCAAGGCAGTGCGGTAGAACCAACGACGACGACGACTTTGCGGTGTCATGGATTCGCGAACGAAATGATCCGAGACGAAAATCAATCCGGCGAGCATCACGAACCAGCGCAGGTAAGCGAACGCGGCACTCAAGCCGAATCCTTCCCGACCGACTATGTGGAAGAACGCCAGATAGTTCATCCACGGAAACTGGCGGGGCATGAATACGAAAGGCACGAGCACGAGCGCGATGAGCACCAATCCGCAACCCAAAAAATCGCGCCGACTCCAGCCGCTGAAATAAGCGATGACCAGAATCGGAAGGAAATACACCGCTGCGGTGACCTTGAGGCCAATGGCCAGTCCGATGCAGGCTCCGAGCAATACGACGGACATCCGACTGCGGCGGAACGCAGCCCATACTCCAACCATTACCACCAGCAAAATGAGCGGGTCAGACTTTGTCCAAAAGACGGGTATCCGCAAGGCAAGCAGCGAGGTGGCAGTCAATCCCACGAGTGCGCCCGCAGCTTTGGCCGGAAGACCTCGGCGGCGCAGGATTCGCCAAAACAGGCCGATGGCCAGGATCGCGGCCAGGCAACAAGGCAGCTTGCTCGAAAAGATGCTCGCACCCAGCAACCACTGCGAGAATCCCAGCACGAGGTAAAGGATGGGGCCGTACGGGAGGCAGTAACGTTCCGCCGAAAAGACATCCGGATACGCAACACCGCCGTGAAAGACCGTGTACGCGACCGATACTCCACAGCTTTCAAAAAAATCAAAAAACGCCGGGCAGCCGAGGTACGCCAGACCACAAAACGTGAAAATCCCGACGCTCCCAAGGGTCCAGAGGAAAAGGAGGCGGGGTTCCATCCTGCGCAACAAAGCACTGAGAGATCGAGAGCGCGAAATCGCGAGGAAAAGGGGGAAGAACAGGAGAAAAAAAAACGCCGGCCACAGCGACGGATGGGAGCGAAGGAAGGTGATCACGCGAATTCAACTAGCGTTCCCGGCTCATCAGAGCCGCATCTTTATGGCGATTCGCCACCCGTTCTGCGCGCGTCTCGACATGCTCGCCCAGCGTGATCGCGGAATTCACCCGGATGAGCGGGTTCAGTTCCCCGCATCTTCGATGAATCGGCGCGAGAATCTAAGCACGATGATTCCCGTTCCGGTGAACTCCCGGGCAGGCTCCCGAGGCGTGCCCATTCGGCTTGTCTGCCACCGCCAGTTCGGAGGAGCCAAACGGCCAGCGGCCTCCGAGGCCAATCCATGCATGTTCCACCGTCATGAATGCTTTCAGAGTCTGATTGATCAAAACCGGATAGGGACGCACGTCGCTTCCGTTCCGAGCAGGAGGGAGAATCTTTCGCCGCAATGCAATCAGCGGCAACGTCAGTGCATTCCAACGCTGAGTGGCGACCTCACCGAATCCCGCCGCCCGAATTTTGGCCGTGAGTTCGTCGGCCTGATATCGTCGCTGGGTCTGGGTGGCCTCGTCGTGGTACGACCAGAGCCACGGGTAAACGGCGACATTGACGATGATCACTCCGCCGGGGCGCAGCACGCGGAAGCCCTCCTGAATGGCCGCGCAATCGTCCTTCACACAGCAGAGGACATCGGCAAAGACCACAGCATCGAATGTTCCATCGGCGAAAGGCAACGACTCGACGCTCCCTTCGATGAAGGATCCGCCCGAACGTTCGCTCGCAAGTTCACAAGCCAGCGGTTGCGAATCGAGCCCCGTCCATTCCCACGCCGGCACATCCGAAATTAGCCGGCGAATCAACCCGCCCGTGCCGCATCCCGCATCAAGCATCCTGGCGGGACCCCGCCCAAGGGCGTGCAGCAATTCACGCCGCACGTGCCGGTGAAGCGAGCGGAAATGCCACATCGAATCCTCGACCTCGACCATTTTGAGATACTCGTCCCGGTTCATGGAAAATGCCTTTAGCGCAAGGAACGGGCTGCGACGCCCGCCGCAGCCGTGCCGCCAGAATTGCGATCGATGTCCGAGAATGCGGACGAGCATTGGCGACCGAGCGGCTGCGAAAGGCCGACCGATGAACGCTGCAGAACGGGGCGAATCAGGCGCGCAGCCCAAAATCGCAGATTCCTGTTGGTAAAGTTCGCTAACTGGGGATTCATAAGTCGGGCATGACAGCGTGGTCATTGGCACGACTTTTCAAAATACATCCTTGGTGAATTTTTTGTATGACGCTTTGGAGTGCATCCTGAAAAAGCACAATGATGTCGGTCTTAGCTGCGGCACAAGCAGTGCGCGCCGCTGAGGATTTTCATGAGCGTGCTCTTGCCCGCGCCATTCTCGCCGATGAGCGCATGCACTTCGCCCTCCGCGACCGCGAGCGAAACGCCCCGCAACGCCGCCGTCGCGCCGAAACTCTTGCGGACATCCTGGAGGAGGAGGTGGTGGGACATTGGGCTTTGGTTCGGTGAAAATGACGGGCTGCGTGCGATTCGTCAGCGCCGCTCACTTTGCACGCACGCTGCCACCGGCTTTACCCGCCGATGTCTATTCGAGCGACTCGTTCACTTTGGCGATACCCGCAGTCTGCTGCTGGATGTCCTCGAGGATCGTATCGAGCGCGGTCGGTTCGTATTTCGCGTCGTCGAGCACGAAACGGCCCTTCGCTCCCTCGAGCGAATAGAAGACCGTCGCGAGACCCTTCGATTTCCATTTTCGCCGATCGACCTGCGTGATGCTCCCGTACGGCACGCGCTTGCCGGAAGGCGTGAGGACGCCCTCCGCATCCGAGCGGATGATGCTATTTTTCGCGCGCAGCCAGAAGATGAGGCTGAAAATTCCCACGGCCCCCGCGACGGAGGCGCACACGTATTGGCCGATGATTTTCGACCGATCCTGGAAGTGTTCCGGCGGCGTGGTCGTCCAGCCGCGCGCGCGGCAAATTTCCTCCCACGGCTCGGGCGCATCACTCGGCCAGCCGTGCTTCGCGCAGAGCGCGAGCCACTCGCCGGGCTGGTCCTTCAGTTCGCGGTATTTTTCGGAGCGCTCGTGCGCCGTCCAGCGCTCATTGCTCCGCGGATAGCCGATCACGCCGTCCCATAGAAACCACACCGCAAAGCCGAACAGAAAAATCGGGATGAGGCCCTTCTGCTGGATCCAAGTTTTCATCACGCGGGCTTCGGCTGGCATTTGCCGAAAAATGTCCGGCACGCACGGCGATGGGAAGCCGGAAATGCCGTCGGAAATTTCAGGCTTTCGTCGCGGTGCCTCTGCTGTCCATCGTCTCCGACGCAATGGCAGAGCCGCTCATCCTCGCATTCGATCTCGGCATTTCGTCGAGCCACGCGGCGCTCTTGGACATCACGGCGCACCGCATGGTCGCGACGGCGACGCACCACGATTTCCCGCTGCTGACCTCGCGCGATGGCATGGCGGAAATCGAGCCCGGCGCGGTGCTCGGCGCGGTGCGGAGCTGCCTGGCTGAGACGCTGCACCGCCGCCGCGCCGATCCCGTTTTGCGCAGCCGCCCGATCGCTGGCATCGGCGTTTCATGCCACGCCCACGCGCTGGTCGGCTGCACGGAAAAGGGCGAGGCCATCACGCGCATCATCACCGCGGGCGACACGCGCTGCCGCGACGCCGCGGAGGTGCTGCGCAAAAGATTCGACGAGCGAAAAATCCACGCGCACACGGGCTGCATGTTGCGTGCGGATTTCTGGCCCGCAAAAATGGCGTGGCTCCAGCGCACCGAGGCGCGGCTTTTCGCGCGCGCGCGGCAGTGGATGTCGCCCGCTGAATGGCTGCAGCTCCGGCTCGTGGGCGCGGCGCATTGCGCGATCAGCATGGCGAGCGCGACGGGGCTTTTCGCTCCCGCGGCGATGAAATGGGACGCCGGCATGCTGAAGTCCGCCGAGATTTCGCCGGAAAATCTCCGGCCGCTCGGCGACGAACCCGCGACGGTCGGCGGTCCGCTCGCGCAGGAATTTCCCGAGCTGCGCGGCGTGCCGTGGTTCCCCGCGATCGCGGAGGGCGCGGCCATCGCGCTCGGCTGCGATGCGACGCGAGCAGGCCTCGCGGGCCTGCACTTGAACGGCAGCGCTGCGCTCCGCGCAGGACACGAGGGCGTGCCGAACACGCCATTCGGCATGTGCTGTTTTCGCGTGGATGCGCGCCGGCATTTCACGGATGCGACGGTGAGCAATTGCGGCAATCTCCGCGCGTGGTGCCTGCGCGAACTCCGCCTCGCCGGCGGCGCGGAACTCGACGCCGCGCTCGCCGCGCGACCCGGACCGGCGCACGGTCTCACCGTGCTGCCGTCGTGGAGCGGCGAGTGTGCGCCGACGTGGAATGACGAGGCCACCGGCACGATTCACGGCCTGCGCGAAAGCACGACGGCGCTCGACATTTTGCAGGCGCTCACGGAAGCCGCGTACCATCGCATCGCGCGCGCCCTCGAGGCGCTCGGTGAAAATGGGAGCGCCGCGCCGAAGCTCATCGTGAGCGGCAAGATTACGCAATGCGCGAGCGCCCTCGAACGCCTCGCGAACGTGCTCGACCGTCCGCTTTATCCGCACGACGAGCCTGAGCCTGCGATGCGCGGCGCGGCCATTTTCGCCCTCGAAAAACTCGGCTACCCGATCCCCGAGCATAAGCTCACGAGCCCCGTGAAACCGCGCAAAGCCGCCGCCCGGGAATACGCCGAGGCGCGTGAACGGCAGCGGCGGATCGAGGAGCTGCTCGCGTAGCGAAGCTCTCCCGAGCTGCGCTTTCAGGTCTTCCGATTGCAAAACGGCGCAGTTCCGGACAGCTACGCTACAGCTTCAATGGAGCATCGGCAGCGGGTTCGGCTCGCGAATGAGCTTCGCGTCGAGGCCGAGGAAAAAGTCGAGTCGGCGGTCGGCCTCGGCTTCATCAATGTGCCGCGCCATGATCAGGTAGGTCGCGTAGTGGTTGCCTTCGCTCTCGACGAGGCTCGCGTAAAAATCCGCGAGGCCGGGATCGAGATCACGCACGCCGTCCGCGAGGATTTGGAATTTCTCGCACGATCGCCCCTCGATGAGCGCGCATGCCACGAGGTGATCGATCACCTGCTGCTTCCGCCCCTTGCGCACCTGCGTCATCATGCCGGAAATCCACGGGCTTTTTTTGGCTGCGCCAAAAGGAATGCCGCGCTCGCGCAGCAGGCCGAGCACTTGCTCGAAATGCTGCAGCTCCTCGATGGCGATCGCGTTCAGCTCCGAGACGCGGTCGAAGAGCTCGTCGTATTTTTCCATGTTCAGCGCGGAGGTCGCGGCCTTGCGTTCGAGATGCGCGTGATCCACGAGCACCGCGCCGAGATTCGAGCGGATCTTCGGCAGCCAGCAGTCGGGGATTTTTGCGCGCCAGAGGAGCATCGTTCCCATTTACCGCGAGGTGCGGCGCTGTCCACTCTCCCGAAGAAAAGTGCGATCAATTCAGCGACGGATCCTCGGGCGATTCCGCGACCATTTTAAACCACGGGCCGAAGCCGCTCGTGAGTTCGCGCCAGATCAGCGGTGCGCGGCCGATTTCGAGTACGTCCTCCAGATCGGATTTCCGCACGAGCCAAGAACGCTGCGCGAGTTCGCCTTCAAGCTGCCCGCCGGACCAGCCAGCGTAACCCGCAAAGGCGCGCACGGTGTGGTGCTGTTTGGCCGCGAGAATCTCCGCCTCCTCGAGCGGAATGTGGTGGCGGCACTCGAGCACATTCGTCTGCGGATGCCAGCGGAACGCCGCGAGGATGAGCTGATCCGTGCCGACCGGACCGCCGTTGAAAACGGGCACGCGCGCGAGCTGGCCGAGCGGCTTCTTGCCGAGCAAATCGCCGACGGCGCGGCCGGTCGGGCGATTCAGGATGAGGCCGAAACTTCCATCGTTCGCCGAGTGATCCGGCAGGATGATTACGGCGCGGTGAAAATTCGGATCGAGCAGTCCGGGATGAGCAATGAGCAGACTGCCCGCGAGGGTAGCTGTCGTGTGGTCCGGTTCGCGCACGGCTAAACGATACGCCGCAAAGTCTCGCTGTCGAGGGCGAGCCACGATGGTAGGCATGATGATTTGGAAGCCATGAAGCCATGCAGCCGCGCGTGAAAGATGTCGGCGTCCGCAATGAAAATGCGCGATCTCATTTCTTGGCTTCATGGCTTCCAAATTCAGTCGGCGACACGGCGCGCTCCGCGAATCCTTTTGCCAATGCGAACCGCGTTTCCTAGCGTCGCCGGATGGGTCGCAGAGCCAGTTCATCCGTCAATCCCGCATGGTTTGCCATCGCGGCCGTCGTCGTCGTGGCGGTGATCGCGCTGGGCTGGTCGCTCAAAGGCACCGTCGATCCGTACCGCACGCTCGCGCCGTTTCCGACTTCGGATTATTTGCAGAACTCGAATTCCCTGCGCGGAAACACCTACAAAGTGGACGGCGTGGTCGGCGAGCAGCTCCATTATGCAAAGAGCGCGCGGCTCATTTCCGTCGAGGTGAATGGCGAGCCGGTGAGCATCATCGTGCCGGCGGAATTGCGCGACGTGAATGTGCAGAAAGGGCAGCGGCTGCTGTTCAAAGTGGAGGTCGGCGAGAAGGGCGTGCTGAAGGCGGTCGGCGTGAAAAAGGTGTGAGTCGCGGCGACGTTGCATCGCACCGCAAGCGGTGCTATGCTGGTCACGATCCTCCTATGGCCATCTCCGCTTCCCGCCGCTTCCTCGCCGTCTCCTTCCTGAGCTTTTGCACCGCCTCCGCGCAGGTGCCGGACAGTCCGGCTCCCGCGCCCGCAGCGGCACCGGCAGCGGCTCCGGCAGCCGGCGGCGGCGCGGCGAAACCCGGCGCGAAATCTTCCTCGCCCTTCGGCCAGGAAGTCCCCGTGCTCGATCCCGGCACGGAGGTGATGACTTTTAACGGCAAGAACTGGAACGTGACGAACAACCGGATTTTCCAGGCGCGGTTTGAAAAATTCCTGAACGCTCCCGAGGCCACGAACAACGAGGAGACCGGCTACCGGCAGTACATCGATCGCATCCTCCTGCTGCTGCAGCCGGGCAATGCGACGGTTGCGAACATTGACGCCGCCTTCCGTCTCCTGCCGTACGCGGGACGCTTCGACATTGACGCGCGGCTTTGCAATTCGCTCGCGGATTCCGTGTATTCCGTCTGGCAGGCGCAGCGGAATGTGACCCGGCTCGCCAATGCGAACGAGGCGCTCGAAGATGCGGCGCGAAAGATCGAGTGGAACATCGGCGTGGTGAATGCGGACAAGGTGATCAGCAAGCCCGCCGCGCAGCAAACGGGAAAAAATGGCGGCGGCACGCAGAAGGCGGGCTCCGCGGTAAATCCCGCGAACCAGACCGATGCGCAGACGGCAAGCTACACGCGGCGGCTCGCGGAAAGTCTCGCGGCGATCAAGGCGAACCAAGTGAAAAAGGAACTCTCGGAAATTCAGGCGAAGGTCGAATTTCAGGCGATGATGGTGCAATTCTTTTTGCAGCGGCGCTTCCAGCATGTGCTCATGGCCACGCGCTTCTACCGCGCGCTGTTCACGGACGGCGACACGAAGCTGAACCTCGGCAAGGACGCGACGGATCTTTTTGCCAAGAGTACCGGGATGCCGCCGACGGTGAGTATCATTGATGCGATGGCGAACGAGATGATGCGCGACGTGCGCGAGGGCGTGAAGGCATTCGACTATCTGCTCGAGAAAAATGAAATGCAGGGCGCGACGATGCGGATGCAGGAGGTCTTCGTGACCGGCGAATACATGCCCGAGGTGCGCCTCGTGCCGCGCGACAAAAAGCGGAAGTGCCTCGACTTTGCGCAGAAGAGCTACCAGCTCGTCTCGGCGATTGACGTGCGCGATTACGGGCGCGCGGAGCAGCTCGTGAAGGACATGAAAAAAGTCGCGAACGACTTCGACGACTCGAAGCCCTCGCAAGCGATCGAAGGCGCGCGCGTGCAGGCGCGGATGCTCATCGCGAAGGCGCGTGACGCGGCACTGAACAACGACAAGCCGACGCTCGAGAAGGCGCTCGCCGATGCCGCGGAAGTGTGGCCGAACAATCCGGAATTCAAGGAGGCGACGGAGAAACTTTTTAACCAGAGCGATGTCGTGCAAAAGGCGCTGAGTGAATTTGACCAACTCATCAGCCAGCGAAATTACCGGCAGATTTACAACGACAAGATTCGCTTCATCGCCGCGGTCGCCGTGAATCCCGACCGCAAGCAGACGCTGGAAAAGGTGATGAAAAACATCGAGACGATCGAGGGCTCGCTGATGCGCTCCGAGGAGATGGCGCGCACCGGAAATCACGCCGGCGCGTGGGAAAGCCTCGAGCGCGCGTGGACGGAATTCCCCGACGACGGCAAGCTGAACCAGCAGCGCGCGGACATGACGACGCGGGCGAGCGAGTTCGTGAAAACGATCCGCAGCGCGGAGGATCTCGAGAAGCGCGATCAGGTCGGGTCGAGCCTCGCGCAGTATCTCAAGGCGCAGAAAATTTACCCCGCGAGCGACTTTGCGCGCGACGGCATCTCGCGACTGGTGAAGCAGGTGCTGCCCGAGGACTGAGCGGCCACGGGCAGGCCACGAAGGGGGCGGATTTTTCCACCACGGATTTCACGCAGGGCAGGATGAGGAAAATGATTTTCAGCGCCGAGGGAGTTCATCCGTGCCGTCCGTGAAATCCGTGATTCGCGCCATCCGCGCCGACCTGTCTTTTCGCCGAAATTTCAGGAGGTCGGTGTTCCGCACAGCCGGTTTTGGCCGGGAAATTTTGCTCCGGGAAGGTCATCGTTTTTTGCTTGGGGCGGCGGGGGAGGAAAGTTTATGAAGACAGATCATGAGTGTTCCGAGTGAGGTTTTCAGTGATGGTTTCCGCGGAAAGGGTCTGCCAAACCACGGGTCCGCGGCGCACGGTCTCGGCCTGTCCAAGACCGTGACGATGGCGAGTGTGGCGAAGGACTCCGGCGTTTCCCAAGGAGCGATTTCCTCGCTGCTGAATGATCGCGACTATGGCATCCGGGTCAGTCCCAAGACACGCGAGCGGGTTTTCAAAATCTGCCGCGATCTCGGCTACGTGCCGAACGACCTCCGCGCGGTCGTCCGCATTTATCCGGAACTGGGCGAGACGTGCCTGCTGCTTTCCGACAAAATTCCCGGCGGGGTCGCCAACCCGTTTGTCGCGCGGCTCCTCGCCGCGCTTCTCGCGGACATGCCGCGCAGGCTTTCGAGCGTCGGCGTGGTTTTGTACGACGAGGCGAAACACTACGACTTGCGGACGGACCTGCCCTCGCCGCTGCAGCACGGCACCGCGTCCAAGGTGCTCGGCGTCGGTGCCGGCAACGACTCCATCTGCCGCATGGTGCATGAGCGGAGCCTGCCCGCGATCCTGCTCGGCCACACGGCGAGCGCCGCGGGGACGACGAGCGTGGTGCCGGATTATGCCGCCGCCGCGCGGCTCGCGCTCGGCGTGCTCGTGCGGCACGGGCACGAGGACATCGGCATTGTGAGCGGGCCCTTTGGCAGCCGCGAGCCGCGGCTGGAGGAAATGAACCGCGCCGTGCGCGATGCGGCCGACGAACTCGGACTCGCGATCAAGCCGGACCATGTCTTCAGCGGAAACCTGGACTTCGACGCCGGCGTCTCTGCCGGCGCGCACATGCTCGAGCACGCGGGTGCGCCCACGGCGCTGCTGTGTCTCGCGGAATGGGCTGCGGTGGGCGTCATCGCCGCCGCGCACCGGCGGGGCGTGCAGGTGCCGGAGAAATTCAGCGTGATCACTTTTGCCGATCACGATGGCGCGATTGACTCGTGCATTCCGATGACCGCCGTCGTGCTGCCCGTTGCGGAAATCGCGGCGGTCGCCATGCGCGAAGCGGATCGCCAAATCCGCGAAGGCATCCCCGCCGATGCGGCGAAGATCACCATCGGGGTGCGGCTGATCGAGCGCGAGACCGTGGGCCCGGTGAAAAAATAGCCGCGGGCTTTCGGCCGCCACGCGGTGCATCGGCTTTAGCTCGCGTAGAATTTTTTGCCCAGCCACGCGTGGATCGGCACGCAGGCGAGGAGCGCGAGCGCGGCGAGCAGGCTGGCGGGCGTCTTGCGCAGCGGGCCGGGCACGCTCGGCAGCACGCAGAGCGCGGCCTGCATCACCGGCAGGATGCGGATGAATGCGCCGATGCGCGGCGGCAGCGGGGCAGGCGGGTCGCGCATGAGTTCCGCGGTGTTCATCGCGGCGAGGAGGATCGCGACGAACCACAGCGCGGGCGACTGATCGCGCAGCAGCGATTCCGTGGCCATTTTCAAAATCACGAATCCGACGAGCAGCGCGCCGAGCGGGAGCACGCGAGGGAGGCGCGGGTAGTCGCGCTGCGTCTCGTGGCGCGCGAGGTTTGTCACGGCGGCAATGTAGATCGCGATGAGCAGCGCGGCACCGAGGGCGAAGACGAAAAATCGCTGCCCGCTCGACGGTGCGATCGCAACGAGCAGCGCGGCGAGCACGGGCTGGAAGACCTCGAATTTCGCCGCGGCCTCGAGCATGATCGGATCCGGCCCGAGCCCCGCCGCGGCCCCGATGAGCAGGCTGAGGCCGCGGCACACGCCCATGTTCAGCGCGCCGAGGACGGGGATTTTTTTCGTGAGGAAATTGTAGAGCACCACGCCCATCACCGTGCCGATGCCCATGAGCAGCGCCGCCGGTCCCGCGAGGAAGCACAGCGCGAGACCGAGCAGCGTGAGATTCACCGCGACGAACCACGCGGTGCCGCGCGGGATCGCGCCGCTGGGCAGCGGACGCTTCGGGCGATCGCGCGTGTCTTCGGCGAAATCGGCGAGGTCATTCATCGCCAGCCCGGCCGCGTAGATGCAGAGGCTCGCGAGCACCGCGCACAGCGCGCGCGCATCAAGCCGCCCGCCGGTGGCGATGAGGAAGCCCGCGAGCGGATCGCCCGGCACCGTGAAGAGATTCGGGACGCGGAAGAGTTGCAGCAAGGCTTTCATTCGGCGCTACGCATTACGGGGCTCACGCCAAGACGCCAAGGCGCAAAGAAAAGGAGCCGATGCATCCAGCCGTGGTGCCGCGCGAGCGGAGCGCCGTGCGGTCTCGCCGGCCATGTCCGCGCGCCGCAGGACTGATCTTTTTTCGGAACGTTGCGCGTGTGCGGGCGCGGCAAGCGCGTTTTAAGAAATGCCGTGGCCGCGCGGAACACAGGCATCCCTGCCTGTGCGGCCCGCGGGCTTCCAGCCTGCATGCCGCCCGGCAGGCTGGAAGCCCGCCGTCCGCACAGGTTGGAAGCCTGTGTTCCGTCCGCTCCGCACGGCTACGACATTTCTAAATCCGCTTTAGGAAGTGAGGCTGCGCGTGGTGTGGTCGTGGCCGCCGGGACGGACGGCGCTCCAAGCAAACGCCGCTCCAAGAGAGGACGCTCCAAAAGCAAACGGGGCACGGTTTTCGCCGTGCCCCGATGCCGAATTTGTTTTTGAAACCGGCAGCCTACGCCTCCATCGGCCCGTTGATGCCGCCGGTGATTCGTTCCATATCAATCGAGGTCGGCTTGTAGCCGCCGATGCTTTTGAAATAGAGGAAGAGCAGCAGGTAGATGACCGCCATCGTCGCGGGGATGAACGAGTCGGCCTTCAGCGTGCGCCGGTCGCCGCGCTGATCGGCTTCGACGACTTTCGTCTGCGCGGGAGTCCGCGGTTTCGCGTCTTTCGCTTCGCCGAGTTTTTTGCCGTCGAGTCCGAAGGCCGCCGTGCTCTCGATGTTCAGGAATTTCGAGGGCTGCGGCGCTTTGTATTCCGCGAAGAGCGCGGAGTCGGCTTGCTTGAGTTCCTCACCGGCAAAGCGATCCTTGCCATAGCCGAGGCCGGGGCCGCCGATGAGGCCGGCGGAGAGCATGCCGATTCCGCCCATGATGGACATCGCGACGGCACCCGTCTGCGGGAAGCGGTCGCCGACGACCGCGAGCATCGTGGGCCAGAAGAACGTCTTGCCGACCGCGTAAATCCCGAGCGCGGCGAGCGCGATCGGGAAGGTGTTCATGCCGCTCGCGAGGTTCAGCCCGAGGCACGCGAGCGCGGCGCAGACAAAGAGCAGGCCGATCGGCGAGAGCTTCAGCGTCTTCTCGATGAAGTGCGCGCAGAAGCGCAGGCTGAACATGATCGCCGAGGTCCAGAAAAACAGATACTTGCCCTGCTCGGGCGTGAAGAGGTTGCCGGTGATGTTCTGGATCCAGCCGTCGGTTCCGAGTTCCACCGCGCCGACGAGGGCGTGGGTGATGAAGAGGACGAAGAGCAAAATCGAGCCGACGGACAACTTCGTGATGATCGCCGTGCCGAGCAGCAGTGCTCCGCCGATGCCATACGCGATATTTTGCGCCAGCGCCGCGGCCGCGACGGCCTTCTCCGGCGTGGCGTCGGCTGGCGTCATGACGTTCTTGAGGATGTCGCCGAAAAACAGCGCGAGCAGGTAGCACGCGACGAGCGCGCCAAGGATGCCGATGGCCTTGAACATCTGCACGAAGCTCGCGCCTTTTTCCGCGGCTTCGGATTTCGGGAATTTCTGCCCGAGGAACAGGACCGCGTAGAGCACGGTGGGCACGAGATAGAACGCGAGTTGGCCCTTCCAGCCGAAGTTCATCTTGTCGCCGAGCGCCCAGCCCGCCACCACGCCAATCATCATGCCCGCGGGCCATGAGGCGTGGAGAATGTTGAGGTAATGCGTGCGGTTTTTCGGAGACAGTGTGGCCACGAGCGGATTCGCCACGGCCTCGAGGGTGCCATTCGCGTAGGCGAAAATGAACATGCCCCAGAAGAGGAAGTTATAGGCGTTCTCCGGCGTGCTCGCCGCGAAGGTGACGAACGCGGACGCGATGTGACCGACCAGAGCGAGGGCGACAAGTTTGCCGTAGCCAATCTTGTCCACGATCACGCCGCCGATGATGATGCCAAAGCAGAATCCCGAGAAGCCCGCGCCGCCGATCGCGCCGAGTTGCGCGGCGGTGAAGCCGTAATCCTTGCCCCAGTTGGCGAAGATGCCGCCGCGGATGGCGAAGCCGACGCCGGCGGCGAGAATGGCCATGAAGCCGGCCCACAGGAGGCGGCTGGCGTTTGGTGCGATACCTTCAGTTTTTGCGGACATGTTGATGTGGTTGGTTTGGTGGGTGGGGATTGAGTGGAAAAAGCGGGCGTCAATACACTTCGTCGTGCGTGCCGACACTGGTGAGGACGATTTTTTCTACGCCACCTTTGGCATCCGTGCGAAGCCCAAAGATGATGCGGCAACCCACAGGAGCTGGCATGGAAGCCGTCGAGCGTACCGCGCAGGGCGTGTGTCTTGAGTCTCGGGTCGTAGAGATTGGCTTCCATCCGGCGCAATGTTTCGGCGACGCAACGCTGGCGCTCAACGCTCCCGGCCACGAAACGTTTCAAGGCCCGCTCGAATCGTGGTGTGGATTGCAGAACGCGCTCGGGACTACGCAACGGGATCCTCCCATTGTTTGCTCAACCGCGCGATGAGTTCCTCCGCAGTGTAGCTCTTCAGCTTGCCCGCTCGCGAGTCAGCCATCGCCTTGCGACCGTCGGTTGCCGCCTCTTTGCGCCATGCTTCCACCCGGCGCTTTTGCGCGATCTCGATCATCATCGTCTGATCTTCGAGGGAAAGTTTCCCGAAGATTTGCAGGGCGTCGTTGAGCGTGACGGTGGCGGCCATGCGGAAAATATGCGCTACAGCGTCCAGCTCGGCAATTTCACAATCGCGCCGCCTTTCAGCGCGCTCTCGTGGGCGCAGAGGCCGACGCACGTCCAGGTCGCGGACTGCTTTGCATTCGGGAATGGATCGCGGTTCTCGACGAGCGAAATCACGAATTCATTCGCGAGGTGCGGGTGCGAGCCGCCGTGGCCTGCGCCTTGCGTGAATGAACGGTGGTCCTTCTTGCCCTTGCCGCCATAGACGCCGCCGGTGGTGAAGGGCTGGAGCGCCTTCGGCAGACGCTTGGCAAAATCCGGCGTCTTGATGAGCTTCGGGATCTTCGATTCCGGGAGCTTCGCGGTGTGCATCACCAGCGGCTGATGCTCGATGAGCGGCCACTCGACGGATGCCTTGTCGCCATACACATCAATGCTCTCGCGATACTGCCGCGCCGTGTCGAACAGGCTGCGGATGATCCGCGCGCTCACATCGGTGCCCTTGTATTTGATGTGCGCCGTCTCGACGGCGAAAGGCGAACCGTAATTTTTCACCAGCTCCTTGCGGATCGTCCCGCTGCCGAAGCACGACACATATTCCGCCGGCGCACCGACGAGCCCCGACACCGGACCCACGCAATGCGTCGCATACCACATCGGCGGCAGGCCCGGCCAATAATTCGGCCAGCCATCCATGTCCTGCTGATGGCTCGCCTGCACGAACTGCAGCTTCCCGAGCTTCCCGGAATCGAGCAGTTCCTTCATAAAAAGATACTCGCGCGCGTACACCACCGTCTCGGCCATCGTGTATTTCAGGCCCGTCTGCTTCACGAGGTCCACGATCTTTTTGCAGTCCGCGATGCTCGTCGCCATCGGCACCGTGCAGCTCACGTGCTTGCCCGCCTTCAGCGCCGCGACGCTCATCCAGCCGTGATCCGGGATCGGCGAATTGATATGCACCGCGTCCACCTTCGGGTCCTTCAGCAGTTCATTGAAATCCGTGTAACGCACCGCGACATCGAACGCGTCACCCACCGCATTCAGCTTCTTCGGGTCGCGCTGGCAAATGGCATACATATTCGCATTCGGATGCCGCTGGTATAGCGGGATGAATTCCGCGCCGAAACCAAGGCCGACGATGGCGACATTGATGCGATCTTTTTTGGACATGAGGAAAGGAGATGCTGCGGGGGAAATTTGAGCGCGCGGAGTGAAGCGGGCACGCGCGAGAGGCGTCAAGGCTTCTCCGCCTCGTCGTGGAGGGATGGCGATCCGCTCCTCGGCGCAGGAATTCGTGCCGCCTCGCACGCGGCTGAAAAAATAGCGACGAACGAAACTGGCGGCCAAGATTTTCGTCTGCGTTGGATTGATGCGGTCTGCGGCGATGCTGCCGCACCGAATCCGCAACCATCGTTCCCACCCCGCATGAAACTTCTGCTCGCCGCCGCGCTATCGCTTTTCACCACCACCGCGATTTTTGCGGAGGAAAAATCCGAGCGCAAGCCGATGCCGCCGCCGGCGCGGGTGTCGGATTCGATCGAACTGAAAGCCGATCTCCCGTACGCCGGGAACGATAATCCGTGGCAGATGGTGGACCTTTTTCTCCCGAAGCATCGTGCGACAGAGAAGCCGCTGCCGGTCGTGGTGTACATCCACGGCGGCGGGTGGAGCGGCGGCACGCGCCGGGGCGGCGGCATGGCGGCGGGCTTCGCGGCGTCGGGAAATTACGCGGGCGTGAGCGTGGGCTACCGGCTTTCCAGCGAGGCGAAATGGCCGGCGCAGATTTATGACTGCAAGGCGGCGATTCGGTGGATTCGCGGTCACGCGAAGGAATACAATCTCGACCCGGAGCACATCGGCGTGACGGGCACTTCGGCGGGCGGACATCTCGTGTCGCTGCTCGGACTCACCGAGGGCGTGAAGGAACTCGAGGGCGATCTCGGCGAGTTCACTTCGCTGAGTTCGAAAGTGACGTGCGTGGTGAATGTCTGCGGGCCGCAGGACATGGCCTCGCCGCTCATGCAGGGCGACGCAGCGCTGAAGGACGATCCCGCAGTCGCCGGGCTGCTCGGCGGGACGCTCGCGGAAAAAGCCGCGGAAGCGAAGCAGTGCTCCCCGCTCACGTATGTCCACGCGGGCGCGCCGCCTTTCATGACGCTGCATGGCACGAAGGACCTGCGCGTGAATTTCAACAACGCGACGCGGCTGCAAGCAGCGCTGACGAAAGTGGGATCGCCGACGATCCTCATCCCGATCACGGACGGCGGCCACGGTTTCAACAGCCCCGAGGCGAACAAGCGCGTGCAGCAATTTTTCGACCTGCACCTCCGCGGCATCCCGTCGGAAATTCCGTCCGAGCCCGCGGCGAATGTCGTTCCTCCGCCCGCTCTGTCCGCGGAGAAAAAGTAGTCGTCACGCGTGCAATCCAGCCAGCACACCATCGCCGCGCCTTTTATGAAACGCCCCGCCCTCCTCCTCGCCCTCACGCTCTCGCTTTCATCAGCGTTTGCGGAACTCAAGCTGCCCGCCATTTTCAGCGATCACATGGTGCTCCAGCAAAAGCAGACGAATCCCGTGTGGGGCTGGGACGCGCCGGGGACGAAAGTCACGGTCACATTTGCCGGGCAGACGCAATCCGCCGAGGCGGGCAGCGACGGCGCATGGCGCGTGAAACTGGACCCGGTGAGTGCGAATGCGATGCCGCAGTCGCTCGCGATCGAGGGCACGACGAAGCGCGAAATTCAGGACGTGCTCGTGGGCGAAGTGTGGATGTGCTCGGGCCAGTCGAACATGGGCTTCCAGTTGCAGAGCGACTGGAACGGCGACCTCGAGGCCGCGGCTTCGGACCTGCCGAATTTGCGGCTGATCAAAGTGCCGAACTTGGGCACGCAGGAATTGCAGAGCGATTTCAAGGGCGAGTGGAAGCCGTCGAATGCGGAGAACGCGAAGCCGTTTTCCGCGGTGGGATTTTTGTACGGGCGCTACCTGCACAATATCCTGCATGTGCCGGTGGGGCTGATTGACAATGCGTGGGGCGGCTCGGCGGCGGAGGCGTGGGTGCGGCGTTCGTCGCTGGAAAGCGATCCGCGTTTCCAGACGCTGATGGAAGGTACGGTGAAACGGGAAGGGGATTTGCAGTCGGAAAAGGCGAAGGAGGATTTTGAAAAAGCGACGGCGAAGTGGAAGGAGGACACGGAAAAAATGAAGGCGGCGGGATTGAAGCCCGGCCAGCAATTGCCGCGCGCACCGCAGTCACCGGATGGCTGGCTGCGCGGCAACGCGCGCCCCGGAAATATTTTCAACGGCGTGATGAACCCGACGCTCGGCTACGGCATCAAGGGCGTGATCTGGTATCAGGGCGAAAGCAACGCGGGCCGTGCCTGGGAATATGCGCAGCTTTTCCCGTACATGATCGAGCAATGGCGCGCGGAGTGGAAGCAGGGCGACTTTCCGTTTTACTGGGTGCAGCTCGCGGACTTCATGGCGGAAAAGCCCGAGCCCGGCGACAGCTCGTGGGCGGAATTGCGCGAGTCGCAGACGAAGACGATGAAGCTCCCGAACACCGGGCAGTGCGTGATCACCGACCTCGGCGAGGGCAAGGACATCCATCCAAAAAACAAGCACGATGTCGCCGCGCGCCTCGTGCGCTGGGCGCTGGTGAAGGACTACGGGATGAAGTTCGCGTATCGCAGCCCGGAGTTCAGCAAGCTGGAAATCAACGGCAACAAGGCCGTGGTGACGATCGACACTTTTGGCAGCACGCTGCGTCCTTTCGATGTGCAGGAGGCCGTGGGTTTCGCCGTGTGCGGCGAGGATAAAGTGTGGCAGTGGGCGAAGGGCCAGCTGCTCCCCGGCAACAAAGTCGAACTCGCGAGCGACAAAGTGAGCGCGCCCATCGCCGTGCGCTACGCGTGGGCGGACAACCCGGTGTGCAATCTCTTCAGCAACGAAGGCCTGCCGGTGACGCCGTTCCGCACGGATGATTTCGAAATGACCACGAAGCCGAAGGCACCGACCGTGCCAGCGCCGAAAAAATAGCCGGGCAAAATTCGCAGTTGCGCGCGCAATGCAGGCGAGATTTTCAATCTCGCGCGGGAGGAGGGGCGAAGGGGTGCGCCGCGCGGAGCAAGGCGTCGGCCGGGCATCCGCACACCTCTCCCGCCACCTCGCTGCGCTCGCTCGCGCGATATTGAAAATCCCGCCACTTTACTGCGCGAGCGCGGCGAGTTCCGGCTGCCGCACGACGGCATCGAGGAAGCTCGGGAAGCTCGGCTCCCAGCCAAGCGCGCGCAGTTTCGCGTTGCTCACGCGCTTGCTCGTCCAGCCGCGCTTGCGGTTCGGATCGATCGGGCCGGCGGGCGGCAGCGCGCGCTCGAAACGCTGCGCGAGCCACGCATAGATTTCGCGTTGCGGCATCGGTGTGTCGTCGCTGACATTGAAAATTCCCGCCGCATTTTTTTCCACGAGCACGCGGAGGGCGGAGGCGATGTCATCGCGATGCACTTGATTCACGATGCGTCCGCCGCCGCCCTCGAGGACCGCATCGCCGCTGAAAAACTTCCGCAGCAACACCGAGCGCCCCGGCCCGTAGATGCCCGCGAGCCGCGCGACGGTGCCGCCGTTGGCGAGCACGAATTCTTCCGTCCCGCGCAGGATGTGGCCCGTTTCGCGCGCCGGTTCCGCGGCGCTGTCTTCCGTCACGGCCCCGCCGTCCGTCTGCGCATATACGCTTGTGCTGCCCGTGAAAATCAGCCGTCGCGGCACGAGCGCCTCGGCGAGATTGAGAGCACCTTCGAAATAAATGCGGCGATACGCCTCCGCCCCGCCGCGACCGGAACTCGCGCAGTGAATCACCGCGTCCGGCCTTTCGCGGCAGCGCCGTGCGAGGGCGCGGACGTCTTCGGGCAACGTGATGTCGCACGGCACGACGGGAAATTTTTCGGAGGCCAGCGCGGCCGCATTTTCCGGCGAATGCGTGAGCCCGAGCACGTCCCAGCCAGCGGATTGAAAAAGCCGTGCGGTCGCGCGACCGACAAATCCGCACCCGGCGATGATCACTCGTGGCATGGCTCAGGAAAACAAGGATGAGAACCGCAGATGAACGCGGATGAACGCAGATTCGGTGCGATCTCTGCAGGAATCACGGATGATTAACCACTCATCCGTCCGTGTTTTTCATCTGCGTTCATCCGCGTTCATCTGCGGTTGAAAACTCCACGCGTTTGCTCCGCATTTTCTCGCCGTCAAATTCGAACCACCCTTCGACGCGCCCGCCCGCGAGCACCTGCGGCAGCCAGTGCCGGTCGTCCTCCCACATCTCGTGAAACGGCACGTCGTCCACCGGGAACCACATCGGCAGCGCCTCGTCCGTCTCGATCATCTCGCCGACAAAATCACGCGCGACAAAAATCGCGCAGTGAATGCTGAAGCCGTCGGTGAATTGAAACCGCACCACCCCGCGATCTTCGACGTGCAGCGGCGTCACGCCGATTTCCTCCTGCACCTCGCGGATGGCCGCGGCGAGCGCCGTCTCGCCGGCCTCGAGCTTGCCGCCGGGACCGTTGATCTTTCCCGCGCCGAGCCCGCGCTTTTTGCGGATGAGCAGCACGCGCCCGCCCTGCACGATGAAGCACAGGTTCGCGAGTTGGCGCGGCTGCCAGTTTTGCCAGTCCATGTGCGGATGGTGAATGGTGAATGGTGAAATGTGAATGGTGGAAAAGCGCGCCGCGTGTTTTTCTCCGCGCATGAAATCGCCGACCGCCTTCCGCATCGCCGCCGTGCTCGGTTTTCTCGCCGTGGCGCTCGGGGCCTTTGGCGCGCACGGCACGCTGCACGATCTCGTGGTGAAAAATGAACGCGTCGCGACATGGGACACCGCCGTGCTCTATCACCTCACGCACGCCGTCTTGCTGCTGCTCATCGCCACCCTCCGCCCGCTGCGCCTCGCCGCGTGGTGGCTCGTCCTCGCGGGCGTGATTGTTTTCAGCGGCACGCTCTATGTGCTCGCGCTCACGAATGTGAAATGGCTCGGCGCGATCACGCCGCTCGGCGGCGTGTGCCTGCTCGCGGGATGGCTCGCGCTCGCTTTTGGAAAAGCGCCGCAAGCGTGAAGCTGCGTCTGCGCTCGCGCCTCACTTCGCGAACCACGCCTTCGCCAGATTGTTCGTCGTGAAAAAATCCAGCAGCAGTTTCGCCACTTTTTCCTGCCCGCTTTTCGAGGGGTGCGTGCCGTCGCGCTCGGTCAGATCCTCGCGTTTGAAAATGAGCCCATCCGATTTCCGTGCGACCTCGCCATTCGTCCAAAGATACGGCCCCCACAGCAGCACCGGCGCTTTCACCGCGCCTTTCGTCGCGTCCGCATTCAGCGCGGGCGCGCCCTTCATCTGCTCCTCGATCAGCCAGCGCACCGCGAACGCGCTCTCGTACGCATACGGCTCCGGGTTCAGCCTGCCGGTCGCGTAGCCCGCGTAGATGCGGCTGCTCAAATACGCCACGCGCAGATTCGGATATTTCTGCTTCGCCAAAGTGACGATCTCGCGCAGGCGATCACGCAGACGTTCCATCTCCGCCGGAAATCCCGCATTCGGCGCGATGAGTGCCTGCTTGATCCACACCGCCTGAACCTGCGCCGGCGAGACGTTTGCCGCGCGCAGCCGCTCCTCCGCGACCTGCCACGGCGGAGCGTCCGCCGTCGCCCACGCCGTCGCATCTTTTCCGCCCTGCGCGGAATCCACAACCACGACCTGCGCCGCCTTGCGCGCATCCGCATTTGCGAGCGGCACGAACGTCCCAAATTCCATCGTCGTGTTCGACATCCCGATGCTCATCAGCACGACCTTGCCGTCCGCCGCCGGCTTGCCGTCGCGGTCGAGCGGTTTGATCTCCGCGATGGCCTTGCGCGCGAGCGCCACGTGCTCCGCGGGCGGCTCGTTTTTGCCGCCGCCGTAAAGTCCCCCGTCCTGCTCCTTGTATGTCCCCGTCAGCTCATTCAGCGGCACGAGATCCTTCGGCGGCGGGGGCGGCGGCGAGCCTTGCGGACGTTTCGTGCCGCCCGCCGATCCCGGCCCGCGACCCTCGGCGAGGCGCTTCTTCGCCGCGTCGAGCATCGTCTTCTCGTCAGCCGTCAGCGACTCGCCGCGTTTTTCCTTTTCGTGCGCCGCGCGCGCTTTCGGCCAGTCAAAATCATCCTTCGCCTGCGGCCGATCGCCCGGAGGATTTTGCGAATGCGACGGCACATTTTCCGGCGAAGTCTGCGCCGCCGCCTGCGTCTGTTCCGGCCCGCGCCCTTCCTCGAAACGCTTGCGCGCCTCGGCGAGCAGCTTCTTGTCGTCATCGCTCAGCGCCTCGCCGCGCTGCTCTTTTTCATGCGCCGCGTGCGCGCGTGCCCAAGTGAATTCTCCGCCGCCCGGCTGCCCGCCATTTTCCGCCATGCGCCGCCGCATTTCCTCCGCGAGGCGCTGCTCCTCCGCCGTCTGAGGTTCGCCGCGATCCAGCTTCT
>JBBQJR010000011.1:0-22553 GCA_038326125.1 Chthoniobacterales bacterium | reverse complement strand
AAGGATGCGTCGCGATGGCGGTTTCGAGCGTGTCCATTTTACCCTCCCGTGGGCAGCGCCGCGTGAAGGTCGGGCTTCCGGCTTTGCACGACCAGCCGAGCACTTCGCCCGCGCCCAGCGTGGAAATCTGCACCGGATGGCCGGCGCTGTGGGTCTGGAGCGCCACCTTGCCGCTCTCGATGAGGTAGAAGTGGCGGGCGTGATCGCCCTCGCGAAAGATGTGCTGGCCCGCCTGGACCGAGTCCTTCATGGGCACCCTCAAAACCGAGATGCTCCAGGACGGCTCTTTCATCGCTCACGCCGATGCCCGGATCGAGATCTTCGCCTCCATCGAATCCTACTATAACACCCACCGAAAACACTCCTCCCCCGGATCCAAAACCCCCGCGACTTTCGAGGCTCACATCAACTCCAACAACTAAACAAATGCTGGCCCAGAAATCCATTGCATCTCAGTGCACTCATTGCCGCGCACGACGGTTTTTATTCAATGAGTCTGGCAATTTGTACATTCGCTTCCCAATACGTTAAGTGGTGTGGTTCCTCACTCAAACGACGCAGCGACGAAATTCCCTCAAAGTATTTTGCATTCCGATGCGCCTGCACCACCTCTGCAAAGGCTTCAGCCTTGTCCGGTCCGTCTCCGCTGCCGCTGCGCCTGTCACTCCCAAAGCCGAAGACCTTGCATCCGCCCAACGCTGGAATGATGTTGCCGCTCCGCGTTGCTGCGCGGCCACATTCGTTTCGCGATTGAAACGCGGGTGCGCGCTATGAAAGCGAGGGCTGTGGGCGGCTACTTTTGCGCTTAGAACGATTTTTTCCGTTCGGTGTTTGGCGTCTTTTACCGCGAGGGATTGGCTTTCTCTTTCTCTCCATCGCTCTGGTGAGAAAATCCCCGATCTTTTCATTGGGATCAACGTTCGGAAAGAGGTCGCTGAGGCTCACTTTGAATATGCGGACGAAATACAATTGCTGAAAGTCGCTCACATGGACCAGACGGCATTCGATTTTGGAAACCTGACTGCGATCAATGTCCCAACCGGCGAGTTGCAACCTCACCGCCAAGTCGGATTGACTCCAACCGAGGCGGTCTCGCCTTCTCATAATTTCCGCTCCAATGAGGTTCTTGTACAGCATTCCCCTGCTTGCGGCATAAGCAATACTGGCAGCGGTTTCGGAAGGTGCGCCCGTTTGGGCAGAAAGCTGCGAGCTGGGAAGCGAGTCTATGAGGATTGTGTGTTGCCCGGATTCGGCGCATTCAATCCCCACCCCCGAAAGTGCATCACTCAGTTTTTCGTGATGAAGCGGACGAAGACAGCAGCCGGATCCGACCGCATTCCGGTTTTGCCAGTGACGGAGCCGACGCCAGTTCTGCTCAACATTCATCAGCTCGCAATGGCTTTGAATGTCGGTCGAACGACCGTGGAAAATTGGACGCGGAGTCGGAGAATCCCGAGTATGAAACTCGGTCGGGTATTGCGGTACGACCTCAGGCGTGTGTTGGCAGCTTTGGAAGCGTACGAGCGTAGAGCGATCTGAGGGGGAGAAAAAAACATCCGGCGAGTTGCGTCAGCGGAGTTTTCCGAGGCACGAACCGATATCCGTCACGCGGTCATCGAGCATCGCAATCTGTTTCCCTGATTCCAGCGTCGCTAATGTTGACGCACTGTTGACACTGTTTGCAGGTTTCTGCGGGTCTTGATGGGTTTCAGTGGGATCACGATCAATCATCCAAGACAGTGTCGCAAGTCATTCAAACTCAGGAATAAGAGTCAATTCCTGAGCAGGAAATAGCGGAAGGGGTGGGATTCGAACCCACGGTAGGTTTTACCCTACTCTCGATTTCGAGACGAGGACGACAAAGTTCGAACCGATCAACTGGGATCCGGCCCGCTGCGGAGGCAGGCAGAGGGGAGGCCATGATTTCCTGATGGCACAGTGAGGCGTTCGTGGAGCGCACTGGAATGGCACCTGCTAGTCACACGATTCGCAGCTCACGACTTTATCTCCCAAATGCCTCAAATCCGGTCTCACCAGTCGCGCGGCTCCCACTGCGGGGCGTTCACGCTCATGGAGGTGATGGTCTGCACGGCGCTCATCGCGGTGGCGATGGGGAATATTTTGGTGATGAATGTGCGCGCGGCGCGGCTGCTGCAGGCGAGCCGCGAGGTGGCGGCGACGAGCCAGGTGCTGCAGCAGCGCGTGGAGATCGTGCGCGACCGGCCGTGGATCGAAGTGTCCTCCTCCGCCCGCATGGCGCTGGTGATGCAGATGGCGGCGGACAGCGAGGCGGAGCTGGGCAACGCGCATTTCACCGAGCGGCTGAAGGTGACGGTGCCGACGGCGGCGGGCGACGGTCTCCGGGAGACGAGCCGGTTCTTCACCGTGAGCCGCGTGGAGGGAAACGTGACGGTGGACAGTGCGGACGATTTTTCCGCGGAGCCGACGCTGCTGCTCGAGGGGACGGCGGTGTGGCGGGATTCCTCGGGGGTGCATCAGCGCGTGCTCCGGTCGGTGGTGTGCCGCTACGGACTCACGCGCGGCGGCATCGTGGGGACGGTGCTCGGCCGCCCGGGATCGCGCACCGCACAGCCATGAGCCGCGGGACCGACATGATTTTTCCGCGAAGCGAACGCGAGCGCGCCGCCGCGTTTACGATGGTGGAGATGATGTTCGCGATGGGCGCGACGGTGATCGTGGTCGGCGCGCTGCTGCTCAGCGCGATCTCGCTGCGGCGCGCGCTGAACAGCTCGGAGACGTACGCCGAGGCGTATTCGGATCAGCGGCGGCTCACGGATTACATCGGGCGCGATCTGCGGCGCGCAGTATCGCTCGCGGTGACGGACGACAGCGGCACGCGCACGGATGTGGCCGGCACGGCGGCGAGCGTGCTGCTCGGCAAGGCGGCGACGCTCATCGTGACGCTGCCCGCCTACTATCGCAGCAATACGCGGGACGACGTGGATTTCGAGACGCCGCTGGATGTGGTCGCGGATCCGAAGCGGCTCGACTACGGCACCGCCGCGGGCCTCGCGCAACCGGTGGAGGTCATTTTCCGAAAGCAATTCGATGCGAAGGAACAGAGCGTGTGTTTCATCCGCGAGGAGGCGGGCATCCCGGAGATCATTGTCCGTAAAGCGGACGCGCTCTTCGTGCAGGTGGGCATCGCCGCGACGGCGCAGGAATGCACGATCAAGACGTGGTTCCGCTCGACGCGGCTCGGCCCCGCGCCGGTGGTCTCGACTTTTGACCGGCTGCTGCTGCGCAACCCGCCGCTGAATTACATGCCATGAAGCACGCACCTTTTTCCGACGGCCGCGGGAGCGCGCTGGTGATCACTCTGGTCACGCTGGCCGCGCTTTCCTTCATGGCGGCCTACACGCTGCTGCGCTCGGTGCCGAAGGTCCACATGGCATATCAAAATGCGGCGTGGCAGGAGGCGCGCACCGCCGCCGAGTCGGGCATCGATGCGGCGATGAATGATCTGCTGCTGAATGCAACGGGATTCAGCCCCGGCGCGTGGACGGGATGGAAAGACGAAAAGCCCGCCTCTTCCCAAGGAACCCCGTCCTCGGGCGGCTTGCTGAGCTCTTTGCTCAACCCGGTCCTCAGTCTGACGCAGACCACCGTGCAAACTCTCCTCGGCAAAATCGCCCTGAGCGGCGCGACCAGCAGCACCACGGCTTCGGGCACTTCGGTCAGTTCGGGGACCGCACTCTACCTCGACAATGTCCGCCTTTCATCCGCCTCCAGTTTGCCGACCGAAGTGGACATCCGCCTGTGGTCTCTGCAGCCGAATGCGAACCCGAATCTTCGCTGGTTCCGCATCCGCAGTATGGGCACCTGCGCACTGCCCACCGGTGCGAAGGAGCCGCCCGCGAACTTGGATGCGCACCTGCGGCGCTTCAGCCTGCGCACTGTGCGACCCTCCGTGCAAAGGGACGACGCCGGCCAACCTTCGACCATTCCGCTGCCGAATGTCTCGCGAACCATCGAGGTGCTCGTCGAGCCGGTCATGTCCTTTGAACTCGCGCTCTGGACCGGGCAGACACTGAATCTGCCGTTTAGCGGCACTTGGAATGTGGATAGCTTCGACTCCAGCGATCCGAAAAAGTCCAACGCGAATGGCACTTATCCGGGTCGAGGCAGCCCGTTAGTTCAGGCCAATGGCGACATCGCTTCCGGCACTCCGCACACGCCCGACTGGCCCTACGGTCCGACCATCGCGGCCAATGGCGCGCGCGTCTCCGGTGCCGCCGCAACCGACGGCGGCGACGACCCGGCGACGAAGGAGCATGAGAATGCCTCCGGCACCTTCGCAATCGATCCGGCGCGCATCCACGATGACTTTAACCGCCAGATGATCCCGCTCCTGCGCCCGAGCGGCGAATATCTCGCGCCGCCGGCTCAGGGATCCTTTGTCCCCGGCCCCGAGGGTGCGCCGACGATCTACTCCGTCCACGGCAGCCTGACGGACCTGCAAATCTCGCCGCCCGCCAGCGGCAACGGAGCCATTGTCCTGCTGGTTGATGGCAATCTTGATTTGGCCAACCCGCTGGTCATCCCGCCGTCGGTGATCGCCATCCTGTTTGTGCGCGGGCAAATTACTTTCCACGACAACGTCAATTCCGGTGCCGGCAATAGCAACCGCGCGAGCCAGCTCATGATCTTCGGCGATGGCACGGACTATCAAAATCAGACGCTGCGCGTGCTGAGCACAGCGACCGTAACCGCGGCCTACTATGGGCCGCGGACGGATGCGACACTGGACGGCACGGTGAACTGGATCGGGTCGCTGAACGCGTCCTCCTTCCGAGTCTCGGGCGGCGGCGACGGCGGCATTCACTACGATGAAGGTCTCGCGACCGTCGGCCCGGTCATCGGATTCCGCATCGCGCGCTACATCGAGGACGTGCGCGAATGATGCTCCGCGCGCGACTGCGCGGAGCCCGGCGATCCGAGCGTACTAAACGACGAACCTTCGCGCTTAGCCGCCTGTTGAAAGACTCGGGCGGCGGACGGAAGTCAGCCGTCTCGGCCGACACGGGCAGACAGCGTTCCGCTTGGAGAGCCGCAGCGGAGCGTGGTTTGCAGGCCAGAGGCCCGCATGCCCTGACTGGCCGGAGGCTGTCTTCCGCCGTCGTGGGTTTTTCAACAGGCTGTTAGGGCGGGCTGCTATTTGCCCTTGGCATTCGGTGCCGGAGCTTTGCCGGCTTTGGCGTCCGCCCAGCGCGCCTTCATGGCTGCGGCCAGCCTCGCTTTGACTTCCGGCGACATGCTGCGCTTCTTCTTCGCCGGCGCTTTCGCGACCTTGCCATTCGCGACCTTGCCATTCGCGACCTTGTCATTCTCAACCTTGTCATTCTCAACCTTGTCATTCGCGGAATTCTTGTCGGCCGGTGCCTCGCCGCCCGACCTCGGCTTTGCCCAACGCGCCTTCTGCGCGGCAACAATGCGCGCACGTCCGGCAGCGGACATCTTTCCCTTTTTCCGTCCGGCGGGTGCGCCGGCCGCCTTGGCCGCGGGAGCGGCGACCGGGGATTTGCCACCGAGGATGGCGGTGAGTTCTTTTTCAAGTGCGGCAATCTGCTCAGCAATTGCGAGGCCGCGCTTCCATTGATCGAGGGTAGGGTGGTTCATGGGATGTTATAGGTTTCGGGAGTGAGCTTAGGCAGGTCGTAATAGGATGCGAGTCTTTTTTTCGACTTATCCTTATGCCATCTTATCGCGCTAAGGAACCGCTGATTTAATCGCTGGTTCCCGAGCCGAGAACTCTTGGGGGAAGATATTTGACCGCGAAAGTCACGAAATTCGCGAAAGGCAGAGGATGGTGCGCGCATCCCTTTCGCCTTTTCGCATCTTTCGCGGTTGATTGGATTTAATCAGCGATTCCCTAAGTTGGCGGCGATCTCATGCACTTTCCGCCCGAGTTGCGATCACGCGGTGAGAGTTTGCGAACACCCCGCTTTGCTTGTTTACCGACGCGCTGAAATCGCATCGGAGCGGCAGTGCCCGCTTCCTGCCGCTGCGGCGCAGACTTTGCTCATGAGTCGCTGGCATGAAGCTCTGCATCTTTGTCGGCATCAACTTCGGCAGTTACCTCGGCTGGGAACTTGGCGAGCACTTTGGCACCATGACTGCCTTCCTGCTCAGCGGAGCCGGCAGCGTCGCTGGCGTCATGGCCGGCTGGTGGCTCGCGCGCCGGCTTCTCGCTTAAATGCGGCGCGCAGGGTCGGAGTGTTTTTGAAAAGCCGGCCGGCGGGAAAAGAACGTATTGCCACCGCTTTCGGGTTTTTCGTGAATTGAATCTTTCTGGCCACACAAAAGGCGGTTCCGCAAATTCCCCATCGTTTCCGCGTCGCACGGACGGAGCGGATGCCCGCAGGATCGGAAAACGTCGCCGGGAAAAGAGCCGCATTTTTTCCCATCATTCAGCTTGCATCGCCTCCGAATCCCGATAGCCATCCCGCCCTCTATGGAACTCCTCGTTGCTACCCTCGCTGACACAGCCGTCGAAAACCAAGGCAAATTGAACGTGCTGGGCGCGTTCGATGCCGTGATTGCGCAATCCTTCCCCGCAGGTTTTGCCTACACGCTCGTCCTGCGTTTTTCGTTCACCGCCGAAGACCACGGCGCCCACAAATTCTCCATCCGTCTCACCGACGATTCCGGCAATGCCGGCGACCAGCCGCCGAATGAGGCCGAGCTGCAGGTGAACATGCCTCCCGGCACCGTCGGCTTCTCCACGCAGAACATGATTCTGCCGCTGCAGGGCAATGTGCAGAAGGCCGGCAACTATCACTTCGCCGTCCACTTCGACGGAAAGGTGCTCGCCCGCATTCCCTTCCGCGTCGTCAGCCAGTCCGAACTCGCTCAACCCGCCTTGCCCGCCGCCTAAAGTCTCTTCTTAACTCACGACCAAAATCTCCCTCAAGCCTGCCCGGCCCTGCGCCGCGGCAGGCTTGTTTTTTTTAAGGTTGGAGATGGTTCGACTTGCTTCCGCGTCGCCTGCGGCAACGCCGTTCCCGAGGGCGTGTGCCGTTTATGCAAATAAGGAGCGAGAGATACGGCCACGACCAGAGCATCCCCGATCTCTTGGTAATGAAATCTCATTTACTCAAAATCACCGGTGCCTCCCTCAGTTTGCTTTTTTTCAGCGCCTCCGTCAGCCTCGCTCAACCCGCGGTTTCGCAGACCACGACGATCACGTCCGCCGGGACGATCAGCGATTTTGGCCGGGAGATGTTCATGGTCCGCACGGAAGCTTCGCCCGAGCCGGTGCGCTACAGTTACAGCAAGACGACGACCTATGTGGATGAAGCGGGCAATCCCGTTTCCATCGAGACGGTAAAGTCCGGCCTGCCGGTGACGGTCTATTACACCAAGGCCGGCGACCGCATGGTCGCGACGAAAGTCATCGTCCGAAAAGTCGTCGTGCCCGAGACGCCGGTGGTCGTGGAGAAGAAAACCACCACGACAACCACGGTTGAAAAGAAGTGACCGCATTTAGCAACCCTGCTCGCATGAAGACGCTCCTCCTTCTGTCCGCCGCTGCCTTTCTTCTCGCCGCGTGCGATTCGCGCGTGAGCACCGCGCCTCCCGCGGAAAAAGTCGTGGAGAAAAATACGACAATCATCACTCCTCCGGCCAAGGAAGAGAAAAAAGTGGAGACCCATACCACCATTGTGAATCCCCCGCCGCCGAAGTAAGGCCAAATCGCCAACCAATCCCTACCATCCTCCTGCTATGAAAAAATTCCTTCTCACCGCGCTTTGCTCCGCAGCCGTTCTTCCCTTCTCCGCCTGCGAGGGCGATGGTGGCCACCGCGGGTCGGTCCGCACGACCACGACCACCACGGAAGAAAGCACCATTCAACATCCGCTCCAAGGCAGCGCCGGGACGAATGTAATTCGCACCTACTAGGGAACCGCTGATTTAATCGCGGAGGCAGAAATCGGGCACTTTCAGTGAAGGATTTTCGACCGCGAAAAGCCCGCAAGTGACGAAAAAGAAGCAAGAAGACACCGCATTTTTTTCGCTCATTTCGTGTTTGTCGCATTCACTCAGAATTGATCATCGTTTCCCGAGAAGACCACGCAATGGCGACAGCTCGCCGCACCCATGCAACCAGCCGCCACGCGCGCCTTTTTACGGTCTAGGCACTCGATCCTGATCGCGGCTCTTTTGGCACTTGCCCCGGTCTTGCCGGTCGGAGCGCAAACTAAGTCCAAGAAGAAAGCGGTTTCGACGGAAAGTCCGTCAACGAAGAAGAAGCCCGCAGCGCCGGAAACGGAAAAGCCCAAGCCCCAGCCGGAGGCTGAGTCCCCGAGCAACGCGAATTCTACCGCGGTGCAGAATGCTTCCATCTCCGCCGAGGAGTTAGTCGAGTTCCATCATCAGCCCGCCGCGGTTCGCCAGCTCATCGAGTCCAGTCTCGCCTTGGCGCGGAAAAATCTGACTTACACCTTTGGCTCCGCGGATCCCGATAAGGGCGGGATGGATTGCTCGGGCTTCATCTACTATGTTTTGCGGCAGCATGGTTTCACGCAAGTGCCGCGCGATTCCAGTGGGCTCTATCTCTGGACGCGCAAGGCGCACGGCTTCCGCGCGGTGATGAGTCGCAAGCCCGATAACTCGGAACTCGATGAGCTTCTTCCGGGCGACCTGCTCTTTTGGATTGGCACCTATGCCACCGACCACGACCCGCCCATTTCTCACACCATGCTCTATCTCGGCACGGAAAAATCCGGCGGCGGGAAAGTCATGATCGGCTCCAGTGACGGCCGGACGTATCACGGCAAAAAAAGAAACGGCGTCAGCGTGTTTGATTTCATCATGCCGCGCGCTGCCGCCAGCGGCGAACAGCGCGCCACCTTTGTCGGCTATGCGCGCATTCCCGGATTGCGCGACTGATTTCACAAATATTCACTGCTCCAAAATCCCATGAACAAATCCATCCTCGGCATCATCCTCATCGTGATCGGCGCGGCGCTTCTCGCCTACGGCTACATCACCTATCAGTCGCGCGACACGGTTCTGGAAGTAGGGCCGATTAAGGCGACGGCGGACCGGACCCATCATGTCTCCGTGCCGCCGGTCATCGGCTGGGTGCTGGTGGGCGCGGGCGTGTGCGTGGTTATTTTCGGGAGCCGCTCGAAGACTTAGCGCATGTCGCGAGCTTTGGTGAAAATTGCGCCGCGGCGCAGGGCTTCCGCCCCATGAACCTCGCCGATCGGAAAAGTTTCGTCCTGCCGCTCGTCGTCTTTGCGCTGCTCATTGCCATCGTCACGACGCTGCGGCTCGCGCAGGAATTTTTCCTCCCGCTCGTCCTCGCCGGCCTGCTCAGCTTTTTGCTCTCGCCCCTCGTCCGCCGGCTTGGGCGCTGGCACCTCGGTCGCGTCGGCGCGGTGCTCACCACGGCGGCGCTCGCCTTCGTGATGATCGGCGGGCTCGCCTATCTCGTCACCAGCGAACTCCTCGACCTCGCGAGTTCGTTGCCCAAGTATCGCAGCAATCTCATCGCGCGCGTCGGGTCGCTGAAGACCAAGAGCAACAACCCGCTGCGCATCGCCGTCCAGACCATCAGCGAAGTCACCGCCGCCGCGAAGAAACCCGAGGAGCCGCCTGGTTCCGCCGGAAAAGAGCAGCCGGTGAAAGTGGAGGTCGTGAAACCGATGGAGATGGATTCGGTCGCCACGCTTACCAGCGTGGTCATGCCCGTCCTCGGTCCGCTCGCGAATACATTCGTCGTCATCGTGCTCGTCATTTTCATGCTCATGGCCGGCGCGGATTTGCGCGACCGGCTGATCCATCTTGTCGGCCGCGGGCGGCTGCGGCTCACCACGCAGGCGCTCGATGAAGCGGGTCAGCGCATCAGCCGCTACCTGCGCGCGCAGCTCATCGTGAATGCGAGCTTCGGTCTCGCGATCGGCACCGGGCTTTTTTTTATCGGCATCCCGAACGCGATTTTCTGGGGCCTGCTCGGCATGGTGCTGCGCTTTCTCCCGTACATCGGCGCGTGGCTCGCGGCCGCGCTGCCGCTCGCGCTCTCGGTCGCGATTTTTCCCACATGGACGCAGCCGCTGCTCACCATCGGGCTCTTCGTCGCCGTCGAGCTCATCGTCGCGAATGTCATCGAGCCGTGGCTCTACGGCGCGAGCACGGAGATTTCCCCGCTTGCGGTCATCGTCTCCGCGCTGTTCTGGACGTGGCTGTGGGGCGGCGTCGGCCTCGTGCTCGCGACGCCGCTCACCGTCTGCCTCGCGGTCGCGGGAAAATATCTGCCGGGGCTCGGCTTCATCGATCTGCTCATGGGCGACAAGCCGAGCATCGCGCCGGGCGACCGGCTCTACCAGCGGCTGCTCGCGCTGAACGAGGACGAGACCGCCGAAGCCATCGAGCAGGGCATCCGCGAGCAGTCCCAGCTCGCGGCGTTCGACGACACGGTCCTCCCCGCGCTGCGCAGCATCGAGGCGGACTTCCGCGCCGGCGTGCTCACGGACGCCGCGCGGACCGAGGCGTGCCAGATTCTCCGCCATGTGCTCGCCGAAATCCCCGAGATGCACCTGCCGGCGGAGGCCCTTGCCAAGCCCGTGCTGTGCATCCCCGCGAGTCACGAATGCGACGAGATCGCCGCGCTCATGCTCGCCCGCGTGCTCGCGGAATCCGGCGTGCCGGCGACGGTCTTTTCTTCGCAGTTTCTCGCCGGCGAATCCGTCGAAAAGGCCGTCGCGCTCGCGCCCTCCATCGTGTGCATCTCGTCGCTGCCGCCGGTCTCCACCATCGCCGCGCGCGCGCTGTGCAAGCGCCTCCGCGCCGCGCTGCCCTCGGCAAAAATCCTCGTCGGGCTCTGGCAGCCGGAAGACGCGGAATTCACCGCACGCCGCGAACGGCTCAGCAAGTCGGGCGCGGATGAAATCCATCCCGATCTCCGCCGCGCCGCCGCGGGCATCACCGCGCTCGCCGCCTGCACGCTGCCGCCCGGCACGGAAGCGGCGGACGCAAAATAATTTCGCGCGGGCGCCGGATCGGAGCGTGGCTCTCCAGAGCTGCGCCGCGGTGCCACCGAAAAGACCACCGCGCAGGTCGGGAGGCCTACGCTACCTGGCGCTCCTCGCTCCCGCCTACTTTGCCTCCGGCTTCTGCAGCTTCTCCATCTCGGTCGTGCCGTCGCTTTTCAAAATGAGCAGCCGGTCGTGGTATTCCTTCAGCGTCGAGCGGTGGCCCACGCTCACAAACGCGATGCCGGAACTGCGCAGCTTTTCGTAGAGGAAGCGTTCGTTCTCCTCGTCCAGCGCGCTGCTCGCCTCGTCGAGAAACGCGATGGCCGGCTTTTTCAAGAACAGCCGCGCGAACGCCACGCGCTGCTGCTCGCCGATGGAAAGCACGTTCGTCCAGTCCACCACCTTGTCCAGATCGCCGCCGACGCGCGCGAAGATGTCGTGCAGGTTCACCTGCTCGAGGACTTTCGTGATCACGTCGTCCTGCGCGTCCTTTTCATCGAGCGGATACATGAGCTGCGCGCGGAGATTGCCCGGCACCATGTAGGGCTTTTGCGGGAGGAAAATGAGGCGGTTGTGCGCGGGCCGATCGATGGCCCCGCTGCCGGATTGCCATAGGCCGGCGATAGTGCGGAGCAGCGAACTCTTGCCCGCGCCGCTCTCGCCCATGATGAGCAAGCTGCCGCGCCGCGGGAGCTGGAAGGAGAGGTTCCGCGCGAGCGTCTTGTCGCCGTGCGGCGTCTGCACGGTCACGTCGTCGAGCCGGAGTTGCAGCGCCTCCTCGTTGACTTCGATTTTCGCCTCCTCGGCCTCGCGCACATCCTCGGCGTCGAATTCATCGAGATTATCCCACAGGTCGCCGAGCCGCCGCACCCCCGCCGCGAAGGAACTGAGTCCCTCAATCTGCGCGATGATGATCGAGAGCGCGGCGAGCACGGAGGCAAACGCGCCCTCGGCCTGCGTGATCACGCCGAATTCCACCGTGCCGCGCATGAACATCGGGCCGACGACCAGGCCCGGAATGATGAGCGCGAGATAGTTGTAGCCATTCGAGAAGAAGCCGAGATTGCGCGTCCACCCGATGATCCAGAAGGAGTTGTCAAGCGCCTGATTGAGCGTGTCGATCAGATCGCGGTGCTCGCGCTTTTCCCCGCGGAAGAAGGCGATGGACTACGCGTTTTCGCGCACGCGCACGAGGCTGTAGCGGAAGGTCGCCTCCATCTGGTACTGGTTGAAATAGAGGCCCACGAGCCGGCGGCCAAAGAGCATCGAGACGATGGTGCCGACGGTGGCGTACAGGAAAAGGATGCCGACGAGCTTGCCCGACACGGTCCACAGCACGCCGAGAAAGGCCACGAGCGTCACCGCGGAGTTCACGATGACGAGGAAGAAATTCAGCACGCCCGTGGTGAAGAGCCGCACGTCCTCCGCGATGCGCTGGTCCGGGTTGTCCACGGTCTCGGAAGCGCGGATGCGATAGTAGGCGCGGTTGTAAAAATAGCGTTTGATGAGCACCTGCGTGAGCCAGCGCCGCCACGCGAGCGAGAGCCGCTCCTGCGCGTAGCGGTAATACACGCCGACCGGCACCGAGATGAGGCACACGCCGATGAATTTCCACAGCCCGCGCACCCAGCCCGCACGATCGCGATGCTCCAGCGCGGTGACAAAATCGCGCATCGCGTAGCTGAGAAAGACTTGCACCACGCCGACCGCCGCGCAGAGCAGCAGAAGCGCCGCGAGCCACATCCGCGCCTGCCGCTTCGCCCCGCTGCTGAAGAGCCCTCTCGCGAACAGGAGGAATTTCTTCAGCAGCGCGAGATGGGACGGGGCGGGAGCGGTCATGCGGGAGTCCGAGGCTATTCCGAGTCTCGCGAAAGTGCTGACTGTTTTTTGTCGCCCGGAAGTCGCAGGAAATTGGACCTGTGGAAAAAAAGCGGAGCGACGGAACACAGGCTTCCAGCCTGCAGGGCGGAGAGGAACACAGGCTTCCAGCCTGTGCGGCGGAGAGGAACACAGGCTTCCAGCCTGTGCGACGGAGGGGAACACAGGCTTCCAGCCTGCGGGGCGGCCTGCAGGCTGGAAGCCCGCCAGCCGCACAGGCAGGGATGCCTGTGTTTCTACGCGCGGGGCGCGGAGATTTGCGCGAGCAACTGGCGGAGTTGCCCGAGATGCACGGGCTTCACGAGGTGCGCGAAAAATCCCGCCTCCTTCGTCTGCCGCAGATCGTCCTCCATGCCGTAGCCGCTCAGCGCGATGCCGGGCACCGGGCGCTGGCGCTGGATCTGGCGCATGAGATCGAGGCCGCTGCCATCCGGCAGGCCGAGGTCGCTCACCACCGCGTCGAAGTGCTCCGCCGCAAAGCACGCCAGCGCCTCCTGCATCGTCGCGGCGGCGGTGACGTGGTGGCCGCTGCGCGTGAGCAGCCGCGTGAGCACCGTGCGCGTCGCCTCGTGATCCTCCACGATGAGCAGGCGCAGCGCGGGCGCGGGCGCGGTCGGCGAGGCTTTGTCTCCCGTCGGCGCGGCGGGCGCAGCCACCGTCGCGAGCGCCACGGTGAAAGTCGCACCCCGGCCCGCGCCTTCGCTCTCCGCCTGGATCGTGCCGCCATGCACGGCCACGATCGCCTGCGAGATCGCCAGCCCGAGTCCGAGCCCGCCGTAGCGGTGCTGCCCCGCGACATCGCCCTGCTCAAACGCCTTGAAAATATGCGGCAGCGCGTCGCTTCCGATGCCGATGCCGGTGTCCTCGACGCTCACGAGGATCCACCCCTCGCTGTCGTTGCGCGTGCGCACCGTGATCGTCCCGCCGGTCGGCGTGAACTTCAGCGCATTTTTGATCAGGTTCCAAAACACCTGCTGGATGCGCGCGGGATCCGCCAGCGCGTGATGCTGCGCGGCGTCGCGTTTGAAGATCACATGCACCTGCTTGCCAAACCCGTCGCTGCGCACGATCTCCGAAGTGTGGCTGAGGAGCTCGTGGATGTCCGCCGCCACGGGCGCGATGCTCAGCTTCCCGCGGCTGATGCGCGTGAGGTCGAGCAGGTCATCAATCAGCCGCGCCTCGAGTTCGATATTGCGCCGCATCATCGCGAGCTGGTCGCGCACTTCCTGCGGCAGCGAGGGATCCGTCTCGAGCGAGGCCGCCGTCATCAGCACCGGCGTGAGCGGCGTGCGCAGCTCGTGGCTGAGCGCGGCGAGAAAATCATCCTTCGCCCGCGAGGACTCCTCCACCTGCTCCTTCGCGAGCGCCAGCGCATCCGCGGCCTCGCGCTGCTCAGTGATGTCCGTGTTCGTGCCAAACCACCGGCGGACTTTGCCGCCCTCGTCGCGGAGCGGCACGGCGCGCGAGAGGAACCACCGGAAATTTCCGTCCGCCCCGCGCAGCGGGAAGGTGTCCTCCCACGGCTCGCCGGAGGCGAGATGGCGCTTCCACTTTTCCACCACGCGCGCGATGTGCGAGGACTGCTGGACCTTCTCCCACCCCCAGCCCTGCATCTGCTCGAGGGTCGTGCCCGTGTAGTCGAACCAGCGCTGGTTGTACCAGAAGATCGAGCCCTCCGCGTCGGCCATCCAGACGAGCTGCGCCATGTTTTCCGCCAGCGCGCGCAAGCGCTCCTCGCTCTCGCGCATCGCCGCCTCCATGCGCTGCCGCTCGGTGATGTCCCGCAGCGTCGCGGTGAACATCGCCGGCTCGATGCCCGCGATGCGGTTGATGGACAGCTCGATGGGAAACTCATGCCCGTCCGCGCGCTGCGCAGGCACCTCGATGCGCTTGCTCAGCACCGGCCCCTCGCCGCTCGTGAGGTAATACGACAGTCCCCGGTAGTGCGCCGCGCGCAGCCGCTCGGGGATGATTCTTTCCGCCATCGGCTGGCCCACGATCTCCGCGCGCGCGAGGCCGAACATGGCTTCCGCCGCCGGATTGAAGTCCACCACCTTCCCCTCGTGATCCATCGTGATGATCCCGTCCAGCGCGCTATCGAGAATGGCCGACTTGCGGCTTTCACTTTCCCGCAGCGCCGCCTCCGCCTGCGTGCGTTCGGTGACGTCACGCACGATTTTCGATGCGCCAATGACGTTTCCCTTCGTGTCCTTGATGGGGGAAATAGTAAGCGAGACCGGCAGGCGGCGACCGTCCTTCGTCATGCGCTGGGTTTCGAGGAGCTTGATGGGCTCACCGGCGAGGATTTGCTGCAAAATATGCGCCTCCTCGTCGAGCAGGTCCGGCGGGGTCAGATGCAGGATGGGATTGCCGATGATTTCTTCCGCGGTGTAGCCAAACAGCCGCTCCGCGCTCGCATTCCAAGTGGTCACGACGCCGTCCAGCGTTTTGCTCAGAATCCCGTCATCGGCAGATGACACGATCGCGGCCATGCGGGCCTGCACTTCCTCCGCCTGCCTGCGCTCCGTGATGTCCTCGATCGCCAGCAGGATGCGGTCAGGCACGCCCTCGGCGTTGTCCATGCGGCGGGCATTCAGCAGCATGGTGCGCGTTCCGATGGTGGCAAACTCGTGCGTCACCTCGAAGCCGTTGAAGACATTTTTCTGCGGGATGATTTCCTCGAGCAGTTCGCGCAGTTTGGGAATGTTCCATTGCCCGTTCCCGATCTCGTAAATCAGGCGACCCTCGGTCTCCGCGGGCCTCACTTTGAAGTCCGTGTAAAAAGCCTCGCTGGCCGTGTTCACCCGCAGGTCCGCGCGCAGGACGAGGAAGGGCACCGGTGTCGTGCGCAGCGTGGCTTCCGCGTAATCGAGCGAGCGCTTGGCGGCCAACTCGCTCTCGCGCAATTTTTCTTCCGCTTCCTTGCGCTCCGCGATTTCCGCCAGCAGTTGCGCGTTCAGCCTGTCCGCCTCTTCCGTGAGTTCATGCTGGCGCAGCCCGGCGATCAGCAGCGCCTCGTTCACCGCAGCCGTGTCCTCACGCAATTTGGCGGTCTTCGCCAATTGGATGATCACGGCCTCGGGCTGGTCGTTCGCATCCAGCGCCGGCCACATGGCATACAGCCAGGATGCCGACTCGGAATCGTCCTCCTGCGCAAGGGTGGCGGCTTCACCCGTTTGATAGACGCGGTCCAGAAGCGGGATGCATTGGTCCCCGCCATGCACGATGTCGGCGAAGGATTTCCCGATGAGATCCTCCTTCGCTTTTCCGAGCAGCCGGCAAAAGGCGGAATTAACATGCGACACAATATGCGCGCTGCCCTGCACCTCGACGATCGGCAGCGGCGCGCGCTCGACGATCATCGCGGAGCGGCTCTGGGGCATCGGGTCATCTTTGCGTGGTGGTTGTCCGGCCTTCATAAATTCTTTTCAGCTTTCACCGATGCCACGCATTGGCAAGCACGGCCACGCTCTGCGGCCGGCGAAAAAGTCGCGCATTGATTGGAAGACAGCCGTCTCGGCTGTCCAGGCAAACAGCCGTCTCGGCTGTCGGGACAGGCCGGAGGCCCGTCTGCCCTGACAGGCGAGGACGCCCGTCTTCCATGCGTCGCACTTCTCGCACATTCACCTCACGACTTTGGCCTTCGGCTCCGGCGGCATCTCGGGCGGCACCTGGCCGATGCGCTCCGGCAGCCCGCTGGTCAGGCGCGCATAATCCGTCTGGCGCGGGCCGATGACGACCACGCCCTTCTCGGTGATGACATATTCGCGGATGTCCTTGCTGTGGTTGCCGCCGCGCATTTTGACCACGACCAGGATTTTGCGAAGCTGGCCGTCAATCTCCACATAACGCAGCCGGATGATGTCATCCGTGAGAAACGAAATGGTGTAGTGGCTGAACTCAAAGGAGGTGAATGAATCCTCGATCTCGACCGTGGTGAGGATGGTCACCCCCGCGCCGGTCAGTGCCGCGATCATGCGGTAGAGCGATTCGCGGAAGTCCTCCCGGAAACCGGGTGCCAGCGCCATCTCAAAGCCCACCAGCGAATCAATCACCAGCCGCTTGGCGCCGAGCCTTTTCACCGCATCGAGGATTTCCTGCATCGTCTCATCCACCGAGAGATCGAGCGGACGCAGGTAAAGCATTTCGAGCTTCCCGTTCTTTTGCGGCGTCTCCAGGTCCAGGCCGAAAGCGCTGGCCCGCGCCGCGTAGCCTTTCGGGCGCTCCTCGAAGATGGCCGCGATCCCCGGCTCTCCCTGGCGCAGACCTTCGGCGAGAAAATGGGTCGCCAGCGCCGATTTTCCCGTCCCGGAAGGTCCGGCGATCAGCACGCTGTCGCCTTCCAGAAAGCCGCCGTTCGTCATCTGATCGAGTTCGGGAATCCCGGTGGAGAGACGCTGCCGTTTGAGCGGCTTGTTTTTTTTCCCGACCAGGCCCAGCGTGCGCGAGAAAGCCTGCAAGCCGTCCCCGGTGATGCGGACGGTGTGCAGCCCCGGCACGGAATCCTGCCCGCGCAGCTTCATGATTTGCAATTTTCGCACGACGGAATTGCGCTCCGCATTTTGCGTGAGCCAGAAAAGGCCGTCGCACACGGTGAACACGGGATTGCCGTGGATCTCGCCTTCGGAATATTCGCCGATCAAAAACGTGGTGGCTTGCCAACTGGTCAGCAGCAGGGCGAGGCTCTGGATGAAGGATTGCATTTCCATCTCGCCTTCCGCGCCCATCGCTTTGCGCGCCACGGTGCGGAAGGAGTCCACCATCACGATGCTGGGATTGGACGCCTGCACTTCGCGGGCAATTTCCTCCAGCACGCCGCCCAAATCTTTCTCCAGCACGAGGTCGCTCAGGTTGATAAAACGGACGGCCTTGCCCAGCTTGGCCGAGTCGAAGAAGGAATACTGCTGCTGGTAGCGCAGCATCTTGATGGCGGGTTCGCCGAGCACGGTGAAGTACAGCGCGGGCTTCTGCACGGTCGCATTGGCGAACATAATCTGATGCGCCAGCGTGGTCTTCCCGCAACCCGGCGCGCCGGCGAGGATGTTGAAGGAAAATTCCGGCAGCCCGCCGCCGAGGATTTCATTGAGCCCTCGGACGCCGGTGGGCAGTTGGCGGATTTTCACTTTCTCCGGCAGGCTTTCTTTTTGCGCCGAAGTGCGGGCGGGGACTTTTTTCTTATTCATGGCGATTCGTGTGTTTCAAAAATTCAGTTCGTCCAACCCCTGCCAGATGTCGTGCAGCAGACGCACCGTGAGCGCCGCGCCGATGAAGGTCACCAGCAGTCCGAGCAATTGCGCGACGAGGACGATTTCGCCCTCGGCCATCGCGGGACAGTCCAGGTTCACCTTTGCTTCGTGAAAGCCCTCCAGCGAGCCATCCGCCTTGATCTGCAGAGCAGCCAGCCAGGGAGTTTCCCGGACAGCCAGCACCAGGGCGCGGGAGAGCAGCGACCGAAAACCGATGACGCCCATGAGCCTGCCGAGCGGCCCGCGCAACTTCGCGCACACGCGAAAGGTGGCGGAATCATTGAGGTCGGTGGGTTGGCCCGGTGCCACCTCAAAGACCAGAAGTCGCCGGGCAAAGTCCTTCAACTTTGATGGGGTGCTTAGTGGCATTGGTTAGAAGTGAAAGGTTTCACCACCGCCCGGAAGCGCCGACGCCGACGATGGGAAACGCGGCGCGAATTTTTCCGCCGGGTTCGATTTTGGAGCGGCACGCTTCGCAACTGGATGCCGAGTTTTCCGCGAAGGCCTTTTTCATAAGGTGGAGCGGGAAAGTGAGGCAGAGCGCGGGAATTTCCAATACAAATCCGGTTCGGCTCACAAATCCGCAAGAATTTACAATTCCCGCCATGCTGTGATCACAAGCGAGGAAGAATTTACAATTCCCGCCATGTTGTGATCACAAACGGGGAAGAATTTACAATTCCCCGGCAACTACAGCCGTACTCAGCCAGGAATTTACAATTCCGTGGCACCTGAGGCTGTAGATGGCCTCCCGGCCATAATTCCCGCACAACTACAGTCTCCATCGCCCGTGAATTATAAATTCCCGACTGTTTGTGATCCCGTCACTTCCGTCCGGCGGAAATGCCTGCCGAACTTTGCTCGGAGACTGGCTTCAGTGTCGGACCGTTGGTGCTTCAGAGCCATCTCTCACGCAAAGCGCATATCGGTTTCTCACATCCGGTCCCGCGACTCCGCACGCTGCGCAGGTGCCCCGTTTGCAAGACAGATTCCCCCGAGCCTGCGCTCAGGGGAATCTCACAGATGCATTCAGGAGCCAGCGACCGGATTCTTTTTGGGAAAACGGACCGTCGCCTCGGTTTCCTGAACGGCCGTTACTTCGGCGCGCCGCCCGAGGTCTTCGTGTTGGTCACGTTGTTCGTGTCCTTGTTGTTCGGCTCGCCGGTGCCAGCCTTCGCTTCGCCGCCCGCCTTGCCCGTCGGCTGCGCGCCGGAGGTCTTCGTGTTCGTCACGCCATTCGTGCCCGCGTTCGTGCCGGCGTCGCCTTCGCCCTTCTTCATGTGGTGCTTCATCTTCATGCCCATCATGTCAATTGCGTCGCCATTCTTGAGGGCCATCATCTCGCCGTCTTTCATCGTCACGGTGCCGTCCGGCTTCACGGTGGTGCCATTTTCGAGCGACATCTGGCCTTCGAGCATGGTGACTTTGCCGTCCTTCTGGACCATCATCTTGCCGTCTTTCATCATGATGTGATCCTTCTTGGACATGTGCTCCTCCGCCTGGGTGAGGCTGACGAGGGCGAGGCTGAGACACGCGGTGGCTGCGAATTTAAGCAGAGTTTTCATGGGATTGTTTTTTGGTTGGTTGTTGGTTTCCGCCAGGTTGCCCGGCGGGGTTTTCGCTCCGGTGCGGAACAAAGTTTTTTTGGGGAGACTCAGTGCAACTAAGCTTATTATTGCAGACGCGGCTCTTCCGAGTGTAGGGTAAGCCCCTTAGCTCGAGCTAAGGTCTTCCACTTCGGGCCTCTCTTTGCCCCGGGATTGCTTGGAGCGAAGGCCGCTCCGAGGAACGAAGGAGCGCCTCGAGCGCCGCGCGGAAGACTGCCATGTCGAACGGCTTTGGCAGGATCGAGAGATGTGGATCGTCGGAGCTTTTCGGACGCACGGAGCCGGAGATGAAAAGCACCGGCGTGAAATCATGAGCCCAGCGCAGTTGGTTCACGAAATCCATCCCGAGCCCGTCCTCAAGCATCCCGTCGCACGCGATTGCATCCACTTGGCGGGCCTGCAGGAACTCCCGCGCCTCGCGCAAACTCGCCGCCGCGAAAGCCTCGTAGCCCCAGCCGTGCAGCGCCTGCAGCAGCAAGGCGCGAATCCCCGGCTCGTCATCAATGATCAGCACGCTCGGACCGAATGCCATCTGGGGAGGTTGCATCTTGATACTACATCGCACCTGCGCCGCCGGGCGGACTTTCCATTTTGTGGAGGCCCGATGAAAGGGCCATCCCGCATCGGCAACCGCGCGCGCCGCTCGGGAATCGCTGATTGGATCAAATCGACCGCGAAAGATGCGAAAAAGACGAAAGGGATGCACTCACCGTCCTCTGCCTTTCGCGAATTTCGTGACTTTCGCGGTCAAATATCTTCCCCAAGAGTTCTCGGCTCGGGAACGAGCGAGCAAATCAGCGGTTCCCTAGACGCGGGCGGACTCTTTTTTCCGCGCGCCATAGTAGTCGGAATAGCGGTAGTAGGAGTAGTCTTGGAGCGAATCGTCCACGGCGTTGCAGACGATGCCGAGGGTATTCACCTGCCGCTCCCTCAGCGTGGCGAGGGCCTTCGCGCTCACGCGCACACTCGAGGAGGCAAAGCGGAAGACGAAGAGCGTGGCGTCCACTTTCGGCGCGAGGCAGGAGGTGTCGTCCGCGGCGGTCACGGGCGCGCTGTCAATGATCACGTAGTCGTACTGCGCGGCGGCGGCGCGGAGAAAACGGTCGGCGTCGGTGCCGAGGAAAAGTTCGCCGGGATTCATCACGGGGGTGCCGCGCGAAAGGAGCGAGAGGCCGGGCGTGGCAGTGGGCTGCACGGCGCGTTGCAGCGAGCTGTCGCCGGTGAGGATGTCGCCAAAGCCGGCGTCATTGGACAGCCCGAGGGTGCGGTGCAGTTCGCCGCGGCGCAGGTCGCCATCCACGAGCAGCACGCGGACATCGAACATGGCCATCGTGATCGCGAAGTTCAGCGCGACGGTGCTCTTGCCCTCGTTCGGCACGGCGCTGGTGATCAGGAAAACTTTCGGCGGCGGCCCTTCGACCGGCAGGAAGAGGATCGAGGAGCGCAGCGAGCGCATGGATTCCACAAAGGCGTGCCGCTCGTCGTCGGGCTGCAGCGGCGCGACCTCGGCTTCGGCGGCGGAAGGCGGCACGCGCGGGATCGTGGCGAGCAGGCGGTCGGAAAAAGTCGCCTGAAAATCCACCACGGAATCCACGCGATCATCGAACGGCATGATGATGAGCAGCGCGGCCAGCCCCGCGAACAGCCCGGCCACGAGGCCCGTGACCAGCGTGCGCACCACGCCGATGCGCGCGGGCACGGCGGGCGTCGCCTTTTGCCGCACGGAGATGATTTCCTGATCCACGCTGCGCGTGATTTCCACGTTGCCCTTGGATTTTCCGAGCGTCTCGAGCTGCGAGCGCAGGCGCGCGATGTCGGTCTGAATCGCGGCGTACTGGTTCAGCCGTTCGCTGTTCGAGGAAGCCTTCGCCTCCCATTCCTGCACGGTTTTTTCGAGGTTGCGAATCTCAAGCGTGGTCGCGTCGCGGCGGCGCGTGGACTCCTCGGCGCTTTGCTTTTTGAAAGTGTCCATGAGCTGCTGCTGCTGCGCGATCTGCTCGTCGAGCTCCACCATGATCGGGTGCTTCACCATCAGATCGCGCGCGTAGCCGGAACGCTCCGCGCGGAGCAGCTCGATCTTCTGCCGCGCGCGCTCGAACTCGGGCATCGCGCCGCTCGCCGCGGTCGAGCGCGGGTCGGCGTCGCGCAGGTCGCCGGGGTCCGGCTTCGGCCCGCGGCGCTCGTGGGCCATCTGCTGGTCGGTCTGCAAAAGATCGAGCAGTTGCGACTCGTTCTTCAGCTCGGCGAGACGCGTGTTGAGCTTGGAAAGAAACGTGGCCGCGGCATTGCCCTCCTGCTCGAGGTAGCCCGTCTTGTTGTCGCGCTGGAAGGCAAGCAGCCGGTCCTCCTGCTTGCGCAAGTCACCGGTCACGCGCTCGATTTCCTCGTCAATCGCGCCCGCGGCAAACTCGCCCTTCATCGTGCGCATCTCGCGCCGCGTCGCGATGTATTCGTGCAGGATCGCGTCGAGAAATTTCTGCGCGTAGCGCGGCTCCTCGCCGGTCGCGATGAGGTGGAAAATGGAAGTCTGCGGCAGCGCCTCGACGCGCAGCGTGACCTTGCTCACGGGGACCTCGGACGCCGTCGTGCGCACGTACGACTCCGCGCGCTGGCAGATCGCCTCGTCCTTCATCAGCTCGCCCTGCGTGTTCATGAAATGCGTCATCTCCTCCGAAAACGTGCCGCCCTCGGGGAGGTTGATTTTTCCGCTCACCATCATGCGCGCCGTGGAGACGAAGAGATCCTTTTGCGCCGCGATGATCCACGCGGCGATGCCGAGCCCGAGCGCGATGCAGAACGCGACAACCCACCAGTATTTC
>JBBQJR010000010.1:0-23012 GCA_038326125.1 Chthoniobacterales bacterium | reverse complement strand
CACGGCTTTCGCGGCGATGACGTGTTCGAGCGGGCCGCCCTGGATGCCGGGGAAGACCTGGCCATCAATGCCCTTCGCGTATTTTTCCTTGCAGATGATGATGCCGCCGCGCGGGCCGCGGAGGCTCTTGTGCGTGGTCGTCGTCGTGAAGTCGGCGAGCGCGCACGGGTTCGGGTGCTGGCCGCCCGCGACGAGGCCGGCGATGTGCGCCATGTCCACGAAAAGATACGCGCCCACGCTGTCGGCGATCTCGCGCATGCGGGCGAAATCAATGATGCGCGGATAGGCGCTCGCGCCGGCGGTGATCATCTTCGGCTTCACCTCGAGGGCGACTTTCGCGAGCGCGTCGTAGTCAATGCGCTCGTCCTTTTCGCTCACGCCGTAGTGAGTGACGGCGTAGAAGCGGCCGGAGAAATTCGCCTTGTGCCCGTGCGTGAGATGGCCGCCGTGCGCGAGGTTCATCGTGAGGATTTTGTCGCCGGGCTGGAGGACGGAAAAATAGACGGCCATGTTCGCCTGCGAGCCGGAGTGGGGCTGGACATTCACGTGCTCGCTGCCGGGGAAGAGCTGCTTCACGCGATCGATCGCGAGTTGCTCGATGACGTCCACATTTTCGCAGCCGCCATACCAGCGGCGTCCGGGGTAGCCCTCGGCGTATTTGTTCGTGAGGCAGGAACCCTGCGCCTCCATGACGGCGGCGCTGGTGAAATTTTCGCTCGCGATCAGCTCGATGTTTTCGAACTGCCGCTTGTGCTCGTGCTCGATGGCGGTGAAGACGGCGGAGTCCACCTCGGCCAGCGTGTCGCCGCCGCCGTCCTCGCCGCGATCCATTTTCTCGACGCGGCGAGCGTGGCGTCCGCCCTCGAACTCCGCGGTGAGGAACGCCTCGACAATCGCGGGTGCAGCTGCGGGCGTGACGTTCACCGAGCCGAGGCAGAGCACGTTCGCATTGTTGTGCTCCCGCGTGATGCGCGCGTCGTTCGGATTCGTGACGACGGCGGCGCGGATGCCGCGATGGCGGTTCGCCGCGATGCTCATGCCGATGCCGGTCTTGCACACGAGCACGCCGAGGTCGGCCTCGCCGGCGAGGACCTGCTGCGAGACGAGTTCGGCGTAGTCGGGATAATCCACCGAGTCGGTGTTCTGCGTGCCGAGGTCATGCACTGTGAAGCCCTTGCCTTTCAGAAAAGTGTGGAGTGCGGCTTTCACCTCGACGCCGCCGTGATCCGCGCCGAGCGCGATGCGGCGCGTGGACTTGGGATTCGAGGTCGTGGCGGGATTGATGGCGGTGGTCATGTCGGATGAATCAATGAATTTCAAAATGTCGGGGATGGCGGTGTGCAGGACTGCGCGCGTCTGCAAATACGCGTGCAGCCCCTGGCCGATCGGGTCGGGGACTTCGGGATAGTCGGCGAGTTCGGGTGTGAATTCGCACGCGAGCCACACTTTCTCGTCCGCCTCGGGGAAGAACGTGAGGATCGCATCCATGTGCGAGCGCGTCATCGCGAAAATGTGCGTGGCCCACGCGACGAGTTCGTCGCTGAGCGGCTGCGAGCGGATGTCGTTGATGTCAATCTGCCACTGGCGAAGCGCGACGACGCTGTTCTCGCTCGCAGGCTGCCCGTGGCCCGTGGCGACGCCGGCGGAGGCGACTGAGATGTCGCCGCGGCGCTGCGCAGCATGGCGGAGGAGACCCTCGGCCATGGGGCTGCGGCAGATGTTCCCGGTGCAGACGAAGAGGATGCGCTTTTGATTGGCCACGGTGAAAGGGCGGGAACTTTACAGACGCGGAAAGCGCCCGCAATACCGAACGTCCGGGAGCGCGCCGTGAAATTGAGACGCTGCACGTGTGGTGCGTGGCCGCCGGGACGGGCGGCGCTCCGGCGGAGCGCCGCGCGTCTCGCCGGCCACGATGAGATGCGCGCCGCGCCATTTTTTTCCGACTAGCGTGCGCGTGGCGCGCAGGTATTCGTCTTTGACATGAAGAATTTTCTCCGCACCGCCATCGGACTTTTGTGCGCGCTCCTCGCCGGGTGCTCGACGTATGAAAAACGTTTCGCCGACGCGACGCACGCTCCGGCGAAGGCCGGGAAATTCGCGGGCGCGTACTCAGGAAAGTGGATGAGCTCGAACCATCCCGGCGGCGGCGGAAATCTGCGCTGTATCCTCACGCAGACCGCGGCGGCGGACTATCGCGCGGACTTTCACGCGACGTGGCACCTGTTTCACTCGGAGCATTCCGTCGTGCTGCACACGAAGCCGGCGGCGCGAAAAAGCGGGATGGGATTTGCCGCCGGCGAACTCAGCTTCGAGGGAACGAGCGCTCTGCGGACGATCATCGGCGCGGGGACTTACCAGTGTCAGGGCCACATGCACACGGCAGGCGGCGCGACATTTATGGACGCCTGCTACGACGCGACGTACGACAAAGGGACGTTCCAGCTCCGGCGCGTCGCGACGCCGGGCCGATGAGTGTCGCCGAAATGGGCGCGCGTTTTTCCGCACGCGGTTTCTGCGGTTGACGGGATTTTGCGCGAGAACTAAACAGGCAGGATGCTTTCTCGTTCCACCCTCACGATTGCCGCCGGCGCGCTGGCTGCCCTCGGATTCAGCGCGTGCAAAACCGTTTACGCCGACACGTTTTCGTACAAGAAAAATTCCTTCAAGGCCCCTCCCGAGAAAGTGCAGGTGGTGAACGTCCCCTCGACGCTGCCGATAATCCCGGTGGACGGCGCGCTGCCCGGTGGCGGACTGCCACCCGGCGGAGGTGGCATCCCCGGAGCACCCGGGCCGGATGCGGGCGCGATCCCCGGCATGCCCGGAGCGGCACCGGCTGCGCCAGCGGTCCCCGGAGCACCGCCTCCGGCGCTGTGAGGATGTGCGAGATCACGGCGTGGAAGTGACGGGCCAAATTTGATTTTTGAACGCGGCTGTGAGCATCGAATCCAAGCCCCCGGTTCCCGCGCCCATGCTGCCGCTTCACGCGGAAATCGAGGCCGAGATGATGGTGTACATCGGCGATGAAAACGTCGCCAAATTCTCGCTGCGCCACGGCGAATACGTCATCGGGCGCGACCACGGCTGCCAGGTCTGCATTGATGTCGAGGGCATCTCGCGGCACCACGCGCGGCTCACTTTCCAAGGCTATGAACTGACGATCGAGGACCTCGGTTCGGCGAACGGCGTCTTCATCGAGGGCGTGCAGATTCAGCTCCCGACGCGCGTGCGGCCGGACCAGCAGGTGGAGGTCGGGAGCGCGCGCATTTTTGTCCGGCTGAAAACGGAATCCTCCGAGATGCTCGCGGCCGCGCTGTGGGATCCGGACCTCGGGCTCGCGCCGGTGCGCGCGATTCTGGATGGGAAAAAATACAAGGTGCTCGGCAGCATCGGGCGCGGCGGGATGGGCATCGTGCATCAGGCGCGCGACCTGCGCATCGTGCGCAATGTGGCGATGAAAGTGATCAAAACCTCGAGCCAGTTTTCGCGTGAAAATGTGCTGCGGTTTGTGGATGAGGCGCAGCTCACCGGGCAGCTCCAGCACCCGAATATCATCCCCGTGTACGAACTTGGCCTCGATGAATACGGCGAAGTTTTCTACACGATGAAATACGTGAAGGGCACGACGCTCGATCAGATCCTGCGCCGCATCCGCGAGGGCGAGGAGGTCGCGATCAAAAAGTATCCGCTCGCGACGATGCTCACGGCGTTTCAGAAAATTTGCGACGGCGTGGCCTACGCGCATTCGATGGGCGTGGTGCATCGCGATTTGAAGCCGGACAACGTGATGATCGGCGAGTACGGCGAGGTGCTGGTGATGGACTGGGGGCTCGCGAAAAAAATGGCGGCCGGCATGCACGACGAGCATCTCGGCGACACGAAGCCGCAGTTGCCGGCCTCGGATCTCCGCGGCTTCGAGACGCTGAACGGCCTCATCGTCGGCACGCCGCCCTACATTTCGCCGGAGTCTGCGCGCGGCGAACTCGATCGCATCGATCCGCGCAGCGACATCTTCGTGCTCGGCGCGATCCTCTACGCGATCCTCACGCTGCGACCGCCTTTTCCCGGCAAGGAATTCGGCGAGCTGATCGAACAAATCGTGACGGGGCAATTCGCGCATCCCACGACGTACAGTCAGCCCGTGAGCCCGCTGCGGCCAACCGAGCCGCCGCCGCCCGGGCCGGACGGCGTGAACTGCGTGCTCTCGCATCTGCCGAACCGCCGCGTGCCCGAAGGCCTCGCCGCGATCGTGGTGAAGGCGATGGCGACGGAGCCGGAGCTCCGGTACCAGACGGTTGCGGAATTTCAGGCGGACATCCTCTCGTGGCAGGGCGGTTTTGCGCCGAAGGCCGAGCGCGCGGGCATCGGGCGGCAGCTCATTTTGTGGGGCGGCCGGCACAAGGGAAACGTCGTGGTGTTCGGCATTTTTTTCGTGCTGCTGAACGCCGCGCTCGGCGTCTTCGTGTTCTCGCTGAAGCACGAGCGCGACCGCGCGCAGGAGAGCGCAGTCGCGGCCACCGACAGCGCCGCGCGCCTCTCGCAGGCGCTCACGGATCTGCGCGGTGTCGCGCCGCTCTTCGCCGAGGAGGCGAGGGAACTCGTGAAGAAAAAGGATCTCGACACCGCGCTCGCCCGCATTGACTCCGCGATCCGCCAGGTGCCGAATGAGCCGGAATACTACAATCTCCGCGGCAACATTCTCCAGACGATGCTGCGCTGGGACGACGCGGTGGAAGCCTACGAGGAGGCGGTCGAGCGCAATCCCAGCCTCGCCTCCGCGAAGGAAAATCTCGCGCTCACGAAAAAGCTCATGGAGCCGGACGGCGTCAACCAGGACACCGAACCGACGACGGCGGATCTGAAGCTGCTCGAGGAAGCGCTTATCAAGCAAAAGCGGATCGCGGAGGCGACCCTGCTCACCGATCGTTTCGGGCCGGACAAGCCGCTGGCGGTGAAGTTGCTGCGGGAGGCCGTGGAGAAGGATCCGCAGCTCAAGCCGCTGCGCGAATATTTGCGCGGCGCGGCGCTGCGCGGGCGTTTCCATCGGCTGCCGGACGGGACGTACAGCGCGGATCTCCGCACCCTGCCGCCGACGGTTTACCTGCCGCTGCTGCGGAACGAAGTGGTGAGCGTCAGCGTGATTTTTCTGGATGATCCGAATTTTTCCGACCTCGCGATTTTCAAAGAGATGAAGCTGCGCGAACTCTGGCTCGCCGGTTGTGCGCACATCTCCGACCTGTCGCCGTTGCGCGAGATGCAGTTGAAAATCCTGAATCTCAACCGCACCGGCGTGAGCGATCTTTCGCCGCTGACGAGGCTGCCGCTCGTGGATCTGAGCCTCGATGGCTGCACGAAAATCACGGACTTCCGGCCGCTGCAGGATTGCCTCTCGCTCGAAAAACTCGTGCTGCCGCGCAATGCCAGAAACATTGATTTTCTGCGCAAGCACTCCAAGCTGAAAATGCTGAGCAGCAAGGGACTCAGCGAACCGGTCGCGGAATTCTGGGCCGACTACGACCGGCACCGCGCGGAAAAAGGCAAGCCCGCGGAGAAGCCGGAACCGAATAAGTAACCGGCGGCGTGACGGTGCGCGGGAAAGTTTTTCACACGGTCTTTTGACACGCCCTGAACATCGGCTAAGGTATCACCCGCACAGCCCTCCCATGCGCAATCTCACCTTCCTACCCGGCGGCGAAACCGAAGTCTGCCGCGAGTGCGACGGCTTCCCGAGTCCCTGCGATGGCGTCCGTTTCGGGCGCGACGGCTTGGTCTTCGATTCGCCGCGCGAAATCGAGCCGATGTCCGATCTCGTGATCCTCGTCGAATGGAGCAAGGCGGGGCGGCTGCAGCGCCGGGCGCGGAAGGAGGGCGTCGTCGTAGATTGCAGAAAAATGGCGGAGGGGTGCTTTGAGATCACCGTCCTTTTCCTCGCCCACCGCGAGCTGTGCGTCGCGGAAGCGAGCGCGCATCTGCAAAACTAGAGCCGGCGGCAAATTTGCCTTGCGCGTGGCGCGCGTGCCAGGGGGGAGGATTGAACTCCCGACCTAGGGCTTATGAGTCCCCCGCTCTACCACTGAGCTACCCTGGCGTTGCGTTTCGGGCCGCGAAAAATAGCGGCGGCTCGGGGCGTGGCAAGCGCGGAGTTTTTTGAACCGCAGATAAACGCAGATGATGGCAAAAGAATCTGCGTGCATCCGCGTTCATCCGCGGTTTTGAACCGGGCCTCGGCGCACTTTCAGTCCATCCTCGGAGTGGCAATTTCCATTTGCCACGCACCGCGCGGGCGCGGAGGATGGACGACTTTTTCAACCAACCTGTATGAGCCAACAACGCCGGGTAGTCGTCACGGGAATCGGGCTCCTCACGCCAGTGGGGAATGACCTCGCGACGTTTTGGAGCAACATCACGAATGGCGTGAGCGGGATCGGGCCGGTGACGCAGTTCGACACGGCGGACTACGACTGCAAAATCGCGGGCGAAGTGCGCGGGTTCGATCCGGTGAAATTTTTCAAAGTGCCCAAGGACGTGCGCCGCGCGGACCGCTACACGCAGCTCGCCGTGGGCGCGGCGCGGCTCGCGATGGAGGACGCCGGCTACACGGAGCGCGTGACGAATCCCGAGCGCTTCGGCTGCATGATCGGCAGCGGCATCGGCGGTCTCGCCACGCTCGAAGCGCAGCACACCGTGCTCATGCAGAAGGGGCCCAGTCGCCTTTCGCCGTTCGTCATTCCGATGCTCATCAGCAACATGGCCAGCGGCACCGTCTCGATGGAGTGGGGGCTGCAGGGGCCGAATTACGCGACGACCAGCGCGTGCTCCACCAGCGCGCATTCGCTCGGCGAAGCGTGGCGGATGCTGCGCGAAGGCGATGCGGACATGTTCGTCGCGGGGGGCAGTGAATCCACAATCGTGCCGATGGGCATCGGCGGTTTCGCCGCGATGAAGGCGCTGAGCACGCGCAACGATGAGCCGGCGAAAGCGAGCCGCCCGTGGGACCGCGACCGCGATGGATTCGTGATGAGCGAAGGCGCGGGTGTCGTCGTGCTCGAGGAACTCGAAGCCGCCAAAAAGCGCGGCGCGAAAATTTACGGCGAGATCATCGGCTACGGCCTGAGTGCGGATGCGTATCACATGAGCGCGCCGCTGCCCGAGGGGGAAGGCGCCGCCCGCTGCATGGCGATGGCGCTGCGCAAAGCCGGGCTGAACCCGACCGACGTGGACTACGTGAATGCCCACGGCACCTCCACGCCGATGGGCGACTTGTGCGAGACGAAGGCGCTCAAGCTGGTCTTCGGCGAGCATGCGAAAAAGCTGCAGGTGAGCTCGAGCAAAAGCATGACCGGCCATCTGCTCGGCGCGGCGGGCGTGGTCGAAAGCATCGTGTGCCTCATGGCGATGCGGGACGGCATCATTCCGCCGACGATCAATCTCGATCATCCCGGCGAAGGCTGCGATCTCGACTACGTCCCGCACACCGCGCGCGAAGGAAATCCGCGCGTGTGCATCAACAACAGCTTCGGCTTCGGCGGGCACAACGCGACGCTCGTGCTGCGGAAATTTGAAGGAAGCAATTAACGCGGTTCGCACTCGTTCTATAATTCCGTCGTGTTGAAAATTCTCATCACTGGCAGCAGGGCTTCGTTGGCGCGAACTTCGGAAATTTCGCCTCCGCCGTCTGGCATGAAGTCCATTCAAGAACCGTGACGATCAATGAACTTGCACTCTCCGATCACACCGGCACGGCGCAATTGGAATCCTCCATCTCGGTAGCCCACTAAGAAGTCGGTATATCCCGCAGAGCAAGGAGGCTGAAAATCCCCCCGATTGTCGGCTCCAAAGTCTTTCCATTTAGGAGCGTAAATCCCCGGTCGCGGAGGTGCGTTTCGATGTCCCTGTCTTTGTAGCCGTCCAGATACACAGCCTTGATTCGTCGCTCCCGGAAGAGACCCGCGGCACCGTCGAGGACATTTTTCTCCTGTCCTTCTACATCGATTTTCAAAACCAGTGAGTTCCCCATGATATCTATTTCGTCGAGTCTGCGACAGGGGACGGAAAGCCGGTCAGACGGGATGTTATACGCAGAGGCATTTTCGACCGTTGTAAAAACATGGGAAACAGCGCCAGCCACGAACTCGAGGGATCCGCTGTGATCCGCGAGCGCCACGTTGTGTGCTTGAATACCGAGTTTCTCTGCGTGGACTGCAAGCCTCGAGAATGTGTCCGGATTCGCCTCGAATGCGTAAAAACGGCTCCTTGGGAAAATGCGGTGGATGCGTGCGAGGGTGAGCGAATAGATTCCCACGTTCGCTCCGATGTCCACGAACGTGTCCCCGTCGCTGAGCACCGCCGCCAGATTGATGATAATCGCCAGTTCGTCGCGGAGAAGTGACGAACCGCGGGTCATACGGGAGGCCCTCAGATAACCGTTCTCCTTGATCGAGTGGATGCGAAGCGTGGTGCCGAGCAATTCCACATCCTGCTCCCGGTTTCCATAAAGAAGGCGCGTCACCCACCTTCGGAGTTTCGGCTGTTTCACGAAGAATCGGTCGATCAAGTATCCCATAAATCAAAATTGAAGTGTTGCCGACAGTCCCAAGTGCAGCAGGCGAGTTGAGGTCAGGATTGCCGAGCGTAGTTCGACCGCAGGAAACGGTTCGGTTGGGGCCCAGCTTAGAGGGTCTGGCGGTTCGTGAAGGTGGATGAAAAAGCTCAATACTCCGCGCCGCGGGCGATAGTCGAGCGAATCATGGGGCGCACCGTCGTGCATGATTCGGCCGTGGTGAAATCGCCGCGGTGGCTCCGGTTCTCGAATGATCATGGATTGCCCCGGTCCGGCCTTGCACCCGCAACTTCCCCTTGTCGGCGAGCGACGGGGCGACATAGCTTCCCGGAGGAAATTCCAGCGCGCCACTTGAACTCAAACGCCATTTTTTTGTGAAGATTCTCATCACCGGCAGCAGAGGATTTGTCGGCGCGAGTTTCGGGATCTTCGCCTCCGCCGCGGGCCATGAGGTGCTCGGCATCAGCCGCTCCAGCCAGCCGGAACCCGGCTGGCCGGGCAGGCACATCCAAGGCGACGCCGCGCAGGCGGACCTCGCTGCGACCATCCGCGAGTTTAATCCCGATCTGCTTTTGCAAGCCGCCGGTTCCGCGTCCGTCGGCGCTTCCATCGCCGAGCCCGTCGGCGATTTCCGGGCGACCGCCGTCACGCTCATCAATGTCCTCGACGGCGTGCGCCGCTCGGGGCGCGAACCGCTCATCGTCTTTCCCTCGAGCGCCGCGGTGTACGGCAATCCCGCGAGCCTCCCCGTCGGCGAGGATGCGCCGTGCGCGCCGATTTCACCGTACGGATTTCACAAGACCGCGTGCGAGATTTTCGCGCGCGAATATTCCCAGTGCTTCGGCCTGAGCACCGTGGTGTGCCGCATCTTTTCGCTCTTCGGGAGCCGACAGCGGCGTCTGCTCGCGTGGGAGATTTTCGCGCAACTCTCGGGAAAAAGCGACGCGCTGGAGTTGCAGGGCACCGGCACCGAGACGCGCGATTTTCTCCACATGGATGATCTGTCGCGCGCGATCCTCCTGCTTACCCCCGTCGTCCCGCGCCGCGCCTGCACGATCCTGAACGTCGCCAGCGGACGCGAAACTCCGATCCTTGAGCTCGCCGAGACGATGCGCGCGATGGTCGCGCCCGAAAAAAAGATCACTTGCCGCGGAATCGCACGCCCCGGCGATCCGCACCGGTGGTGCGCGGATATCCGCCGGCTCCAGTCGCTCATCCCGCAGTGGCAGCCGGAGGGAATGGCGGCGGCTCTCGAGGCGACGATCCAAGACTGGCGTCACACCGCGCCATGATCCTGCGAAGTCCCCGGCCGAATCCACCACGCAGCAAATCCGCCGGCGGAAAGTGATCGCCCCGTCGCAAGGACGCATGACCGCCGCCCTTTCCCATCGCCATCGGAAATGGCTCGGCTGGTTCCGCCTGCTCGCCCGGTTTGCCTCCGCGCAGATGGTGATTCAGGTCCTCGGTTTCCTCAGCGGCATCCTCCTCGTCAACTACCTTCCGAAGGCCGACTACGCATGGTTCACCATCGCGAACACGCTCGTGGCCACCATGAGCATGCTCGCGGACAGCGGCGTCAGCGGCGCGCTCTCCGCCGTCGGCGGGACCGTCTGGCAGGACGATGCGAAATTCGGCTCGCTCATCCGCACCGCGCTCACACTGCGCAGGAAGCTCGCCCTCGGCTCTGTCCTCGTGGTGACCCCGATCTTCGTCTGGATGCTCGCGAATAATCATGCCCCCGCGGCGACCATCGCCGTCGTGGTGCCCGTGGCGCTGGTCGGGCTTTCCTTGCAACTGACCGCCGCCGTGCTCGGCACGGTCATTTCGCTCCGGCAGGAGATCCGGCGGATGCAGTTTGTCGGCGTCGTCGCCGCGCTCTTGCGTCTCGCGCTCTTTGCACCTGCATGCCTCCTGTTCATCAATGTCAGCGTCGCCGTCACCATCGGGACGATCGTCGTGGCTCTGCAGGTGTGGCTCCTGCGCCGGTGGGTGAGCACGTCCGTCGAACTGCACGCGCCGGAGAGCGCCGACTATCGCAGCCGGATTCTCGCGGTGGTGAAAAAGCAGGCGCCGCTCACCATTTTCTATTGTCTCCAAGGCAATATTATCATCTGGCTCATCAGCATCTTCGGCAGCCCGCAGCGGGTGGCCGAGATCGGGGCGCTCGGGAGATTCGCACTCCTCTTCACGCTGATTTCCTCGGTGCTGAACGGCATCGTCGTGCCGCGTTTTGCGCGCTGCCAGGATCCCGGCATTCTCCGACGCCGCTACTGGCAGGTCGCAATCACCTTCGCGATTCTGGCCGGATCGCTGGTCGCACTTTCCGCCGCCTTTCCGCGCCCGCTACTTTGGGTGCTGGGCTCGAAGTACGCCAATTTGGAACACGAAGTGTGGCTGATGATGCTCAGCGCCGCGAGCGGTGGGATGTTCATATCGCTGGTTTCGCTCACGTATTCCAAGGGGTGGATCGTTCCTGCCACGATCAGCATCCCATTGGAAATCGTGGTCCAGTTGGTTCTGATTCTGATATTCGACATCTCCACGGTGAGAGGCGTTCTCTGGATCGGTGTCTTCACGCCACTGCCTCTGACTCTCATGAACGTGATCATCGCCCACTTGGAGATCAAAAAAGTGCCCTCGCCCAGCCTCTGACCGGAGGCATCCTTAACGCCCGGTGCCTTCGTCGGGCCGGCATTCGATTTGGCGGGTTCAATACTTCGTGCGGCCTGGCGGTTGAGCGATTCATGAAAAGACGGCGCTCAGCGGAAAATCGAGTGCGCGGTTCCGTCCTGCGATCCCTTCAATGCAGCGCCGCCGCCTTTCACCTTGCCGAGTTTCACCATGCATGGTCAACCTGCGATATGACAGTGCCAAACTCACGAACCATATCGCGCCGAGTGACGGCACCTTGGGCATGAAAAGTACCGCCATCCAGCATGTGCGCGCCTTCTTGCATGAAACGCGTGCCAGCATCCGTCTCGCGGTAGATGTTAGCTCGTGGTGGAGGCTATTCAGAGACATCGTTCGCCGAAGATTTCTGCGCTTCGTGCCCTCACGGCAACTCAACCGGCCACGGCAACTAAGGATCCATGGCGGCGGACGCTTAGCCTACCGTTTTAATCGCGGCGATCTGCAAAGCCTTCGTGAGGTGTGGATGGACAGCGCGTATCGCCCGCCCTTTCCCACTCCATCAGCTATCGTGGTGGACTTGGGTGCCAACATTGGCCTGACCAGCGTCTGGTTTTATCGACAATTCCAATGCGAGAGTATCATCGCCGTTGAAGCCGACGAGAGCAACGCCCGGCTCGCCGAGGAAAACTTCCTGCTGAACTCGATCCCCGGTGAAGTCATCCACGCTGCAATCGGCCCCCGCGATGGATGGGTTCGCTTCGCAAAATCTGACGAGTCCAACGCCGGTCACGTCATCGAAGGTCATCCCGTCGAGAATCAGGCGTGCGGACATGGCGAAGAGGTCCGCATGGTCTCCATGCGGACCGTAATGGAGCGCCTTCCTGCGGGTCGTCGGATTGACATTCTCAAGGTGGATATTGAAGGTGGCGAGGGTGTGCTCTTTGACGGTGATTTGAGCTGGCTGGGCCGGGTGGATGGCATCGTCATCGAGCTTCACCCCGATGTGACGGACACGCTCCGCGTAAGGTGCAATATCGAGGCGCTCGGTTTCAAATACATCCCTCCTGGGTCTGTCTTTCCAATAAACATAAGCGCGTTTGTGCGCACGAGCGGGCCAGTTTGAGCATTAATCAACCTTGCTCCCAAGGCTCTGAGAGTCCCTGCGCGCAAAACCCGGTCAGGCGCTGCTCATTCGGCCCGAGTGCGCGCTCAAGCATAGAGCCGGAGCGACAACCAACCTTTCACAACGGGTTTTTTAGTGACTTTTCAGAAGCGTCTTTGGATGAATGTCGCATGAAGAAACCCAAGTTCGATCCGACATGGCCGGAGAGCTGGAAGCTGTCGTACCAATATGATCGCGAGGAGGTCTTCGGCGAGATCACGAACTGCGGATACGTCAATGCATATGAGCGGCGCATGGCTGCAACTTTGAAGATGGTGAAGGAGGTGGCTGCTCCGCCAGCGTCGATCCTCGACGTTGCGGGAGGAGGCGGCAATTTTTCTCTCCGCCTTGCCGAGCTCGGTTATTCGGTCACTTGGAACGATCTGCGCGCTGACCTCGTTGAATACGTCCGGATGAAGCACGAAACCGGGAGCATTCAGTATGCGCCGGGAAATGTTTTCGAGCTGGGATTCGAGAGCAGATTCGACGTCGTGCTCATCACGGAGATCATCGAGCATGTGGCACATCCCGATGACTTCCTGCGGAAGATCGGACGCATGGTGAAACCCGGCGGCTACGTGGTGATGACGACACCGAATGGCGGCTACTTCCGGAACCCTCTCCCGAAATTCTCAGAGTGTTCCGATCCCAGCCAGTTCGAGGCGGTCCAATTCAAGCCCAACAGCGACGGGCATATTTTTCTCCTGCACGAGGACGAGATTCCCACTCTTGCAGAAAAGGCGGGCCTCATGGTGGAGAGGCTCCGCCTGAGCACCAATTCCCTGACCCATGGGCACGTGAAAACGGAAATACTTCTCAAGATCCTGCCGAAGCGGATCGTGGACGGAACCGAGTGGGCCACGCAGCGCCTCCCGGGATTTCTGAGGCGGCGCCTCCATACCTCGATGGCCGTGCTTCTCCGGAAGCCCTAACCGGTCGCTCGGTTTTCGTTTTGGCGACTTCTGCCATCCGGGATCGCCGCCCGAAACTCTCGCGAATGCGGACTCTGGCTTTCCGTCATTCTACCGCACTGGCGTTGCCCGCACCTGGGCGCACGCTCAGTTTTTTCGCCGGAACGCCGGCCCAGATCTCGAACTCCGGGATCGACTTGGTCACCACGGCCCCGGCACCATTCTACCCGTACCCGGCACCTTCGCCAAGGGTCATCTTGCCGTCTCAAAAGCAGGTGAACTTCCCCAGTGATCCCTCGGTCTTGCATCACATTTCAAAAACAGAAACTCTCATTCTGATGCTGCATTCATTCTCCGAACTTCGATGGCTGCTGGGATGCGTGTTGAACCACCCCGCGAACCGTCGGCACCGGATTCGTGCGGTGCTCCGCTTTGCCTGGTGGCAGATCCGCAAGCGCGTGAGCAAGCGTCCTGCAGTCGTCCGCGTCGGGGCGAACCGGAAGTTCAAGGTGCTCTGCGATTCCCCGTTCTCTAGCATGGTCGTCTATAACGGTCTGCCGGAGTGGGACGAGATGAAATTCCTGCTGCGCGTCTTGCGGCCTTCGGACGGCTTTATCGACATCGGCGCAAATGTCGGTTTCTACACCGTCCTCGCCTCGACGGTCGTCACCGCAGGACCGCTCTTTGCCTTCGAGGCCAATCCGCGGAATCTCGAAGTGCTCCGCGACCAGGTGGAGATCAATGCACTCACCAACGCCGAGGTATTCGGCACTGCGCTGGGTAACACCACCGGAGAATTGAGTTTTTCCGATTCAGGCCGGGAGACGGGATCGCTCGCCACCGATTTGAATTCCGGCGCGAAGTTGATCACTGTCCCCTGTTGCCGATTGGACGATTGCCTCGCAGAGCACTTTCTGCCGGAATACGTCGTGGCGAAAATGGATGTGGAGGGCTGCGAGGCATTGGTGCTGGACGGCGCCACTGCGGCGATGCAGAGCGGTCGGATTTCCGTCTGGCTTTTCGAGTTGAATGAAACCGCCCTGTGCAAGCACGGCTCTTCGGGTGAAAAGCTGACCGGGGCCTTTATCGAGCATGGCTATTCGATCCACTACTGGGATGAGGAGCACCAGCGCCTTGGAACAAAAGGAGACGGGCGCGATGCTAGTCGGGAAAACTATGTGGCTTGTCGTGACGTGGCGGCTCTCAAGACCCGATTGAGCCTAGCGCCCTGTTGAAATACCCGGATATGCCTCACGTAAGGGTCGCAAAGGTCGCAAAGTCCCTCTGGAGAATTTCACCTTTGCGACCTTCGCGACCTTTGCTTGAGGCTATTTCAACAGGCAGATAGGATCGAAAAAGCGACTCGGTTCGCCCGCAAAGCGACTCGGTTCGTCCGCAAAGCGACTCGGTTCGTCCGCAAAGCGATTCGGTTCGCCTGCAAAGCGACTCGGGTCGTCTGCAAAGCAACTCGGGTTGCCCGCAAAGCGAGTCGGTTCGCCCGCCAAGCGACTCGGTTCGTCCGCAAAGCAAATCGGGTTGCCCGCAAAGCGACTCGGTTCGTCTGCAAGGCGACTCGGTTGCAAGGCGACTCGGATCGTCTAGGGGCCTGAAAGGAGCCACCGCCGCGATTCAGAACGGCCGGCTCTTTTGAATCGAATGAAACCGCCCTGCTCAAACACGGCTCTTCGGGTGGAAAGCTGCTCGCGATGTTTTCCAAGCACCGATACTCGATCCTCTCTTGGGACGAGGAGCGGCAGCGGCTCGGTCGGGGCGAAAGGAGACGGGCACGACGCCAACCGGGAAAACGACGTCGCTTGCCGCGAGGTGGAGGTTCTGAATGCCCGATTGAACAGCGGGGCGTGGGAAAAAGGACGCCTGAACGCTGGTGCGCTGATACGGCTGGCAAGACGGTTTCCAGTTGACACTCATCAGCCGGTAAGTGAGGAACCGCGCCCGCACTTTCACCCTATCCCGATGTCCCTCGCCAGAACTATCAAGCACTTTCTGTGGAGGGTGCTAACGCAGCGGATGCACTTGGATTTCACGCTGCACTCACTGGTCGCCACCACAATCCAATAAAATAACACCCTCATGCACGACGAAAACCTGTTGGCGCGTTCGGTTGCGCATTTACCAAACTGGCGGTTGAGGGCAATGCGGCAAATTGTCCGGCTTTTTCCACGAGGACGGAACGTTATCCTCTCCCGCTGGGCTCAGAAATCTCACAGTTTGCCGGAGGTTATATGCGAGACGGCGTGCGGTTTCAAGATGGCAGTGAACCTGCAGGAGCAGCTTGCCAGAGACATCTTTTTCAACGGGATCTACGAGCCGGTCACTGCGGCGGTCATCGAACATCTCCTGCAGCCGGGCGACATCTTTTTTGACGTGGGTGCAAATCAAGGCCAATTCTCACTCCTAGGTGCTCAACGGGTCGGGAAAAACGGTACTGTATATTCTTTTGAGCCAAACGGTTTGGTGAGGCGTTTATTAGAGCAGAGCATCGTGCTAAACCGTTTTAGCAATGTCCACATTCAGGACGCTGCATGCGTGGATAAAGCCGGCTTGTTCGTTCTACAACTGCAGCCGGGGACCGGTAACGCGTACGGGGGGGCGAAGACGGTGGACCGAACTGGCGAACCCAACGAACAAGCGGTCAAGGGGATCAACCTTGACGAATTCGTCGCTGAGCAGGCGATCGACCGAATCGATCTGATGAAGATGGATATCGAGGGTGGGGAAGCAAAGGCGTTGATCGGCATGCAAGCTATCCTGAAAAGACGCATGCTCAATGGACTGATCATCGAATTTCATCCTGAACTGGGTTTGCCGGGTGGCCACGAGGGAATGAGGAAGCTCGCCAGGCAAATAGTCGATTGCGGGTACACGCAAAAGCAACTTCATGAGTATCCGCCGGGATTGTTCTCTCACTACCAATGTCGATTCTCGGAAGAACTCCTCTACACGCCAAAGGAGGGCGGATCGATGCGGGAGGTTGCGAACCCGCAGTATCTTTTTCAGCGAATAGGTGAGCCTTCATAGTGCTTTGAAAATCGCGTTCGTTACGAGTTCCGCGGAGCCGGGAAAAGATGGGATGGGAGACTACACCCTCTCGCTCGCGGCAGCTTTGCGGACTCTCGGGCATTCGGTTTTCATCATCGGCTTTAGCGATCGGTGGCTCTCCAATCAGACCGAGTTCTTGAGTTCTGAAAATGCCGATGGCGTGGGATTGGAACGTCTTCCGGCGGGCTTCCCGTACGGGAGACGCGTTGACCGGGCTTGCGCGTGCCTGAAGGGATTTCGTCCGGATTGGGTGAGCTTTCAGATGTCGTGCTATGCGTACCATCCGAAGGGATTGTTGTTCGGATTGAATCGGCATCTGCCGCGCCTTGCCGCGGTGTGTGAGAACTGGCAGGTGATGTTTCAGGAACTCTGGATCGCATTTCAAACGGGATCGTCGCTGAAGCACCGGCTGGTGGGCACCTTGCAGCGCCATTCGATCAAGGGCGGCGTACGGGCATTGCGGCCGAGATTGCTCCAGACCAGCACACCGTTGTTTCGGGCAATGCTGGGGAACATCGGCATCAAGGCATCCGTGCTGCCTCTTGCCGGGAGCATCCCGGTAAATCCCGACCCGGGATCGGACTGGTTTCTCGGACTCCTCGGAAGTCCCGGAATGCCGGTCGCAGCGGAGGATCGTAACCAGCATCTCGTGGGCGGATTTTTCGGGGCCATCTATTCGAACTGGGAGCCCGAGCCGTTCTTTACCTCGCTCAGAAAAGTCGCGCAAAAGACCGGACAGAAAGTATCCATCATGGCCGCGGGACGGATGGGCGGTGGGGGCGAGGCGATCTGGGAGAAGCTCGCGCCTGCCTATCCCGACTTTCATTTTCAAAAACTGGGCGAATTGTCGTTCGAGCGCGTCTCGCAATATTTGCGAAATCTCGATTTCGGGATTGCCGCCACGCCTTGGCTGGCGATTGGAAAAAGCAGCGCGACGGCCGCGATGCTGGATCACGGGATCCCCGTGATGGTGACGCGGAATGACTGCCAGCCCCGCCAGCCGCTCGCCATTGATCCGCCGACCGACCCTCTGCTGATTTTGGCAGAGCACGATGTCTCGGAACGCTTCCTCGCGGGTCTCCCGCGACGGGAAGCCCGCCACACGGCACGGGATCTGGCGGAGGAATTTGCCCAGCGTCTGGAACAGTCGCAGTCCGCGCCGAGGTTTGGCGGGTGAAGAATGCGCGACCGCCAAAATTGGGTGATGGCTCAGTTTGAAAAATCCCCGGTCATTTTCGATCCGACTTTGCGAAGCCTTTGGACTGCATCGGCGACCACTGCCCTTGCCCAGCCTGTGCGAACGCGGGCCCAAAAACAGGAGCGCGGGCGCGCGCGGGTACGCGCGGGTACTCGCGCGCACATGCGCGCGCGAGGCAGTGCGTTACCTTTCATTCAGAATGAACTCCACCTTCAAACTGAGCCACTACCCAAAATTGTCGTTGGATTTTCCAACTCGGTTGCGGAGTGTCCCGCATGGTTTTCCAACTTCGCGTTGATCAATTTTCCGATGGCGGCCGCTCCGCGCACGCATGAGCCTGGCTTCCGCCCCAGCCATGGAACCGGAGCGCGCGCACTTGATCCGGGTTGCCATTGTCGCGCCGTGTTTCGGCGTGCTCGGGGGGATTGAGACTTTCATTTGCGCACTGGCGAGGGAATTGCACGGGCAGCCCGGCGTGGAGGTCACGCTCTGCTTCAAGAAAACGAAGAACTTCAATCCTGATCCTCTCCTCGAAAAGGTCGCGCGGGCGACAGGGGCGAAGGTCGTGTTCGTCGAGCGGGCGTCGCGGGAACTCGCCGCGGTGATCCGGCAGGCGGACATCGTTCACTGTCAGAATCCGTGCATTGATGTGGCCTTGCTCGCGAAGGTTTTTGGAAAGCGCCTGGTGCTCACGATGCACAGCCAGCGCGTGCGGAAATTCCGTCCGCGCGAAATCTTGCGGATGCTCGCATGGAACATCGCGGACCGGCGGTGGTACAACTCGGAGTTTTGCTGGAACACCTGGGACCCGGGACGGAAGAAGCATTCAAGCGCGCGGCTGCCGGTTGTTTCGAGCCTCCCCACCGGCATCGTGCCCGTCGGAGAAAGGGGCGGCTTTGTCTTCGTCGCGCGCTGGATACGGAATAAGGGAATTGATTTCCTCGTCGAAGCCTATGCGGGGGCGAAGCTGGATCGGAAGCAATGGCCGCTGGTGCTGATGGGCGACGGCCCGCTGCGCCCCATGATCGAGGCAAAAATTCGCGAGGAGAAAATCGAGGGCATCGAGATTCTCGGCTATGTCACCGAAGAGAAGCGCAACGATGTCATCCGCCACGCGCGGTGGATGGTGACGCCGCCGAATACCAAGGAAGACCTGGGACTTACTCCGATGGAAGCGAGGAATGTGGCGGTCCCGTGCATCATCACACGGGACGGCGGTCTTCCCGAGTCCGGGGGCCGGCACGCGCTCTCGTGCGAGCCGGGAAATGTCGGGGAACTGAAGGCACTCCTCGAAAAAGCGGCTAATATGGACATCGCAAGTTATGAAAAGTTATGCGACGCGACGCACCGGGAATTGCTGGAATATCTCCAGCCGATGTCGGTGTATTACGAGCATTATCGCGAAGTCCTTGATCCCACCTCTCGCGTCCCAGCATCTTTGGCACTGAAATGATCCCGGACGTCGTTCAAAATCAAAACCTCGTTACCGCGAGGCGGCTTCTCTGGTTGTATTGCATCGTATGGCTCCTCGAAGGAGCGGTCCGGAAATGGATACTCCCTCGTTTCTCCCTTGAGTTGTTGCTGGTGCGGGATCCCATTGCCCTTTTGATCTACTACTATGCCGCCCGCGCCCGGGTTTTCCCGATGAACGGATGGCTGGGATACCTTGGTTTCGTCACCGGACTGATCTTTCTTCAAGGAATCGCTCAGGTAACATCAGGGGCCGTGTCATGGATGGTGGCGCTTTTCGGAGTCCGGACGTTTTTTCTTCACATGCCATTGATCTGGGTGATTCCCGCATTGTTTGGCCGCAAGGAGATCGCGTCGCTCGGCAAATGGGTGCTTTATATCGCACCGTTTCTGGCGGCGCTGATGGTCGTCCAGTTCAAGGTCGGCCCGGACCACTGGTTGAATGCGGCAACCCTCAAGGGCGGATCACAGATTGGATCGGTATTCGGAAGGATTCGCCCGCCCGCCTTATTTTCGTTTGCCACCGGCCCAATCCACTACTTCACGCTCACCACGGCATTCGCGCTCGCCGGTGTTTTTACCAAGGGGCTTTTTTCAAGATGGTTGCCCTGGGTGGGAGGAGTCTCGGTGCTGATTGCGATGAGTGTCTCCGCGAGCCGCACCCTCGTGCTCGGGTGCATTCTGGTCGCCATCGTGGGTTCGGTGGCGGGGCTTCTTTCGGGGAAAAAAATCGGCCCCATCGTGGCAGTGGCCGTTGGGCTCGTGATAATCGTCCCGTTCCTTGCCAGCTTCGGGGTGCTAAAGGAGGGAATCGCCGCATTTGAAGAGCGGTGGAGTTCTGAGGAAGAATCAGGCGCTTCCGGAGGGCGCGTGATGACACAGAGGGTTGGCGGGGGTTTTACCTCCGCATTCCATTGGGCAAGCCAGGTTCCCATCACCGGTCTGGGGGTCGGCATCTCCAGCAATCTGGCCACGCAAAGGACGGCATTCATCGCACCGGTGGAGGGGGAATGGGAGCGCGTGATCTATGAGGTCGGTCCGATCACCGGCTTCCTCTACCTTGCATTTCGGGCGGCGCTCGCTTTCCGGATCTTCACGGTCGGCTTCAGTTCGGTGCGTTCGGGAAATTATTTATGCATTCTTTTGGGCGCTGCGTGCTTTTTGGATATTCTGAGTGGCAATATAAGGCAGGTCACTAGCTACGGGTATATCGTCGTCTGTGCCGGGCTATGTCTTGCGGCATACAAGGCATTTGCCACCGAGAAGGAACCGGACATCACCGACCCGATGGAAGAACTTTTGCTGGAAAAGCCCAAGCAGCGTGGCCGGGGCCGCTTTGCGGTCGGGGGGAATCCCGTCCAGCCGTGAAGGTGCTCGTGTGCCACCCCGGGACGCAACACGCCGGGAAGCTGGCCGCGATGCTCCGGCGCGAGGATCTGCTCGGGACTTTCTTCACGGGCTTCCGGCTAAATCCGGAATCCATGCTTGGCCGAAGGCTGCGGCTAAGTGGTCTGCGGGCGCTGGACAAGTCGCTCCGGGATTGCACCCGACAAATCCGCCTGCCGGAACTTCTCGCCAAGGCGGCACAATGTCTCGGATGGGGAGGAGAGCGGCTGATGCGCCTGCGCAACGCATGGTTTCAGCGACTGATCCCCGAGCGTGCCATTGCTTCGAACGATGCGGTGATTGGCTTCGATACTTCATCGTGGATCCTTGCGAGGCGCGCGGGGAAGCTGAACAAGCCATTTGTCCTGGACCGCACGGCCATCCACCGTTCCAGACGGGCAATGATTGACTCCAGCTTCCGTTCAGGACTTCCGGCGGAAGGATCGCAGACTAGCAGAGGAGACATCCAAAGTGAGCAGGAGTCGCAGGAAATGGCACTGGCGACAAAGATCGTGGTCGCGAGCGAATTTTCCCGGCGCAGCGTGTGCGAAGCCGGAACCGCAGACGGGAAAATTGCGGTGATTCCGTATGGCGTTGAACCGGATGATTTCGCAAACGCGCCCGGCAATGACGAGCGGGGTGGCAAGCTAGTCTTTCTCTTCGTCGGCCTGATTAAGGAACAAAAGGGCATCGTCGTGCTGCTCGACGCATGGAAGCAGCTCGGGGCAAAAGATGCGGAGCTATGGCTCGCGGGCAGCGGCGAAGATGCCATGATTCAGTCCGCGCATCGTGTGCCGGGCGTCAAGGTCCTCGGCAAGCTAACGCCGCCCGAGCTTAGGCAAACTTATCAGAGCGCATCCGTGTTTGTCTTTCCGACATTCTATGACGGCTTTGGGATGGTCCTGCTTGAGGCGATGTCGGGCGGACTTCCCATCATCGCGACGCCCAACTGTGCGGCGCCTGAACTGGTCCAAAATGGCAGGGCTGGATTGATTGTTCCGGCTGGCGATTCGGCTGCGCTGTGCGCGGCAATGGCGGATGCCTGCAAGCACCGCGCCGAATGGGCAGCGCGGGGGGCGGCGGCGGGGGAGATTGCAAAAAGCTATTCATGGGAGGCATATGGCTCGCGGTGGGCCGAACTGCTCCGGGAGGCTGTGCAGTGAGCGGGAAGCTGCTTATTTTCGACTCCCACCCGGTGCAGTACAAGGCACCGGTCTATCAGGAACTAGCCAGGCTGATTCCGGGCAGGCTGAAAGTTGTCTATGGCACGGATTGCTCGGTGCGCGGGCATCAGGACAAGGACTTCGGGCAGGTGGTGGCATGGGACACGCCGCTGCTGGAGGGTTATGATCATACCGTGCTGAACAATGAACGCGGAGAGCCACTGCAAGGCTTTCGCAGCCTCACTGGCAGGGGCATTTTCCGACTGCTGAAACAAGAAAGACCGGCGGCAGTTTTGATCTCGCAGTTTCTCTATGAGGCGGACCTTGTCACCTATCTGTCCTGCCTGGTCTTGCGGATTCCAATTTGGATCCGGCACGAGACGCAGGACGAGGCGTTTCAGCGACGCCCGTGGAAGCGGCTGCTGCGTTCCTTAACCTATCGGATTATTTACCGCGGAGTGTTCCATGCATTTTTCATCGGGCAATTGAACCGCGAGCATTTGCTCCGCCACGGGATGAAGGAGAGCAAGCTTAGCTTCGCACCGTATTGTGTGGATTCGCCGTTCCCAGGAATGAGCGGTGAGGCGAAGGCTGCGACTCGGCGGGAGATGCGGGCGAAGCTGGGCATCGCGGAGACGGAGACTGTCGTGCTGTTTTCCGGAAAGCTGATTCCGAAGAAAGCGCCGGACTTGATTCTGGAGGCATTCAGTCTCCTGAGCGCGGAGCGCAAGGCGACGACGCGGATCGTTTTCCTTGGCTCGGGAATCATGATGGATGAGTTGAAGGCGGGGGCGGAACAGTTTCCCGGGCGCGTGATTTGCGCGGGCTTTGTGAACCAGAGCGACTTGCCGGGGTATTACCTTGCGGCGGACATGCTCATTCTTCCTTCGCGCCGGATGGGCGAGACTTGGGGCCTCGTGGTGAATGAGGCGCTTCATGCCGGGTGCGGCGTGATCGTAAGTGAGGCCGTCGGGAGTTATCGGGAATTCGGCGCATGGGAGCGCGTCCGGGTAATCAAAGAGGGCGACGCGCCGGCATGTGCAGAAGCCATCGAGACGCTTGCGAAATTTCCGAGGTCCTTCGACTGGTGCGAGAAGGCGATGGAACAATACACGGTGCGGGCCGCGGCCGGCGCCATTGCTTCCAAACTGTGAAAATGGCGCCTCACTTTTTCCTTGAGCCTGTAATGCACTTTGAGAGCGGGGGCTTGAGAACACCGAAGGTGCGAATCATACCAGCCCAAGGCAACTGGATGGAAAACAGACAAAGCCCTGAAGAGGCGCGACAGAAATGGGGCCGCCCATTCAGGGCTTTGATTCTTTGTCGCCAGAGACCCATGGCGTTGCCTTCGGCCGGCATGTTGCCGGGCCTTTGGCCCTCCGCGCATGAGCGGACAAATGAGCATGACAGGCTCTAATGCTGCCCTGATGAGCGAACTTGGCCAATGCAAGCGGGTGGTCATTTACCGGCTGGG
>JBBQJR010000009.1:0-23027 GCA_038326125.1 Chthoniobacterales bacterium | reverse complement strand
GATGGCGCGAAGGTCATCGTCTCGAGCGACTCCGTGCGTGAGCCGGCAGCGGTGCGCTACGCGTGGGTCGCAAATCCAAAGTGCAATCTCGTGAACGCCGCGGGTCTGCCCGCGTCGCCTTTTCGCACGGAAGACTGGAAGTAGGTGTGCGCCGCGCGAATCACGGCGCGATCAGCTTACAGCCACTTTTGCCACGGCTTGAGCAGCGTCGCGATTTCCTTTACCTCATCGGCGAGCAGGTCATTGAGCGGCGGGCGGACGAAGCCACCGACCTGACCGGTCTGGTCCATCATCGTTTTCATGACGCTGACTTCGTAGCCCTTTCGGCGCGCGCGGAACGCGTAGAGCGGCGTGACGAGTTCGCGCATGAGGCTGGTAAGTTCCGCGTCGGCGGCGGCGGTGCGGGCCGAGGCGAGTTCGTGCAGGCGGTGCGAGAGGCGCGGCGAGACATTCGCGATGCTGCTCGTGTAGGTGCGCACGCCGAGGCTGTAGTAGGCGGGCACGCAGTCGTCGCCCGCACCGCCGATCCAGTGCAGGCGATCGCCGAGGCGCGCGATGATTTGCTGGAAGCGCCGGATGTCGCCCTGGCCATCCTTGTAGGCGATGAAATTCGGAATGGTCGCGAGGCGCTCGACGGCCGCGGGGGAAAAGTTTGCGTGGTCGCGGCTGTAAATGAGCACGCCGCGCTTCGTGGCGGCGGCGGTGTTGCGGTAGTAGGCGAACATGCCCTCGTCGTTCGCGTCGCCGGGATAGTAGGGCGGGAAAATGAGGATGCCATCCACGCCCGCGGCGGTGCAGGCGCGCGCCATTTCCACCGCCGTCTGCGGGCTGAAGCCGACGCCCGCGAGGACGGGATGGCGGCCTTTCACTTCATCGAGCGTGGCTTTCACGACGGCGAGATGTTCGGCGGGTGAAAGCGAATGCAATTCGCCGGTGCCTGCGCCCGCGACGATGGCGCAGAGCGGCTGGCCGACGAGCTTGCGGAGATTTTTGCGCAGGCCGGGAAGATCGAGCGCGAGGTTTTTTTTGAACGGCGTGACAGGGAACGCGATGACGCCGCCGAGGCGGGAGCGAAGTTGGGCAGGTGTGAGAGGCATGGTCGGAAAGTGGTCAGTCAGTTCTCAGTTCTCAGTGGCGATGGCAAGACGCCCGGACGAAAGCCGCGGTGGCGGAAAGTGAAGGTCCGGCGCCTCTTGCTCTTCGTCTTGCTCGTGCTCTTGCTCGCAAAAAAATTGAGGCGAAGAGAGCAAGAGCACGAGCAAGACAAAGACGGGAATTTTCAAACTGCGCCACAATTGCGAAGGCGAAACCCTGAGCACTGATTACTTCTCCTCCCGCTCACAGCGCGGGCATTTCCAGCCAGAGGGCTTGACCGTGGAAATCAAAAGTCGTGCGCCAGCGCTCGAGTAATTCGGTGCCGATGCGCACGCGCCACGGGCCGCCGCTGCTATCCACGAGCACGTCGGGCACAGGCATTCCGCCGAGATAGACGATCGGCAGGCGGAAGGTGCGCCCGCGGATCATGCCGCCGATTCCCGCGGCCTTGAAGGTGCCGCCGGAACTGGCGGCGGATTCGAGCTGGAGTTCGCGGACGACTTGCTCATTCAGAAAAAGCTGATCGCGCGCGCCGGTATCCACGAGCGCCGAGTAGGTGCGGCCATTGATCTGCACCGGGACGTAGGGGAGCGACTCGCGCATTTCCATCGGCACGCGCACCGCGCCGCGCGACGGCACGAACGGCGTCGTGCCGGAAAACATCATGCGCCGCGCGCGGTAGTCGAAGCTCACGAAGGAGAACGCCGACAGCACCGGCGCGCCGAGGAGATTCACCTCGAATCCGCCGACGCGCACGCCGCCGAAACGCAGCGCGGATGACTCGCGGCGGAGGATGGTGACCACGTCGGTGAACTCCAGCGCGCCGAGCTGTACGTTCGCGAAACGCGCGAGCCACACGCGCTCTTCGCCGCCGATGCCCTGCACGCGCAGCGTGCCATCGGCGGGCGCGTACACTTCGGCTTTCACGGCGAGCGCGGTGTCCGCCTCGACTACGCTGAGCTGCGCGCCGGTGTCCGCGATGAAGCGCACGGGCGCGCTGTGATTCAGGCTCATGCGAATCGTCGGCAGGCCCGAGACGCCGCGCTCCATCGGCACTTCGACGGGATGCTCGGGCAGCTTCGCGCGAAAAAGTTGCAGACGGTATTTGTCGCCGCCGGGCAGAATGTGGAAGCCGAGTTTCTCCCCGGAGATCGCGCGCTGGCGGAGCTGCGTTTCCGAGTCCCGCGGGATCGGGACGGAACGCACCGTGCAGCCCGCGGCGGTGAAAATGGCGAGCAGCGCGAAGAAGCACGCCGCGGTGATTTTGGGAAGTGTCCTCATTTGGAATCCACGAACCCAAGAAGAAGCGGCCAGACGCCGAGCACCAGCGTTCGCCAGCGCCTTTCCTGGTTTCATGGCTTCCAAATTCAAAGTGGAATCCTGCCTGACTTGGTTCGTGCGGCGCATCACCAGCGCGGCAGCAGCCGCTCCCATTTTGGATCGACATGCTTGCGCATTTCCGCCGTGTCATCGCGTTTGCGATACGGGCACTTCGCGTAGCGCTCGCGTCCGCGTGCGACCTGATCGTGATCGAGTTCCACGCCGAGGCCGGGTTTGTTCGGGATGACGACGCTGCCCTCGACAAATTGGATCCGCCCGCCCACGACGATTTCATCCTTCGCCTGGCTCCACGGATAATGCGTGTCGCACGCATAGCTGAGGTGCGGCGTGGCGGCGGCGACGTGGGCCATGGCCATGAGTGAAACGCCGAGGTGCGAATTGCTGTGCATCGAAAGGCCGAGGCCCCACGTCGCGCAGATTTTTGCAAGATGCTGCACCTGCCGCATGCCGCCCCAATAGTGGTGATCGCAAAGGACGATCTGCACCGCGTCCTCACGGATCGCTTGCGGCAGATCGCCGAAGCACGTCACCGCGACATTGCTCGCGAGCGGGACGTTGCAGCCCGCGTCGAGCAGCGCGCGGCGCACGGCGGACATGCCGGAAATGCCCGCGGTCGGATCTTCCAAGTAGCCGCCGGTCGCGGCCCCGAGTTCGTCGCGCAATTCTTTGCCGACGCGGATGCTTGTCTCGACGCTCCACGCGCAATTCGGATCCATGCGCACGGGCAGGCCGAACGCTTTCCGCAGGGCGCGCACGGTCTCGATCTCAATGTCGGGATCGAGCACGCCGGTTTTGAATTTGATGTCCTTGAATCCGTACTGCGCGATGAGATGCCGCACCTGCGCGACGATGCCCTCGGGCGACAGCGCCTCGCCGTATTCGTCCTCGCGCGCATCGTCGCCTTCGCCGCCGCCGCCCGCGTGCTTGTAAAATGGATACGCGCTGAACGGCACGGCATCGCGCACGCGCCCGCCGATGAGATCGCACACGGGCTGGCCGACACTTTTGCCGATGAGATCGAGGCATGCGGTTTCGATCGCGGAAAAAGTGCGCGCGGTCGCATCGAGCGGATTTTCGCCGGGCACGAGCATCGTCTGCGATCGCGCATCGCCCGCGATGCCAGCCGATCCCTCGACCATGTCCACGAGCGCGCCGGTGAGCGAAAACGGATTCGCGCCGATGAGCCGCGGACGCAACTTTTCCAACGCCTCCGCGGGTGCCTCGCCGCCGTACGTTTCGGCGATGCCGGTGATGCCGTCGTCGGATTTCAGCTCGAGAATCGTGCGCAGCGCGTACGGCTGGTGCAGGCCGTAGCTGCTGCGCAGCGGCGGGTCCGCGATGGCGATGCGATGAATGGCGACATCAGAAATGCGCATGGGTCGCGGACACTCCGCGAACGTCCCGCGGCGCGCGAGCAGATTCGCCTTTGCGCGGCAAATCCGCGGGGTGTCCGATTTTGAATTTGGAAGCCATGAAAGCAGGAAAGGGGAGGGCGACACTTCTTGCCTTTCATCACAACTTTCCTGATTTCGTGGATTCCAAATTGGGACTCGGACAGATCCGCGGCAGTATTCTATCTGAATTTGGAAGCCATGAATGCAGGAAAAAACACGGGTGCTCGTCCCGGTCCGCAAGCTTCATCTTCCACTCCTGACTTCATGGTTTCCAAATTAGGACACTGCGAACTCCGCCGCGCGCTGGCCAACTTCGCGGCGATGTGTTTTCTTCCCGCTGCTTTGAAAACCTGGCTCCGCTGCACGCTGCTCTCGCTCCTCGCCCTCGCGCTCCCGCAACTCCGCGCGGACGATTGGATCTCCGAGGAATACCGCTGCGCGCTGACTATCCCGACGCAGGAATCGTGGACGGCCGCGCTGCGCCAGCCGCTGCCCGCGGGGGAGGTGATTTTCCATGCCGCCTCGATGGTCTCCAACAGCGGCATGATGATCACCATTTTGCCCGACATGCCGTCGAGTGACATCCGCACTCCCGCGGTGCTGAAGCGCATCGACGACTTGCTCGCGGCGCAGGGCTGGACCGTCGGGAGTTCCACGCCGATCGTCTGGAAAAATCGGCCGTATCTTCAATACGTCGTGCAGCGCCGGGATGTCGTCGCGGGGAAACTGACGGGCATCGTGCGCGTCACACCGCGGGGCCGGAGCATGTATCTGATCACCGCGTACGGCCGGGGCGAGGGCGATCACTCTGGCGATGCGGAGTTCATGCGGGTGATGGAAACCTTCCGGCTCACCGAGCAGCCGATGGCTCTCGTGGATCACCCCGAGGGGCCGTCGGCAAAAACTTACCGCCTCGCGATGATCGGCACCGGCAGCGCCGCGGCACTGCTGGTCCTCGCTTTTGCCGCGATGCTTTTTTCTTCGCGATTCGGCGGCGAAGAGCGGGCTTGAGCCGCCCGCGGCAAACCCTTTTCCTCTCGCAAAATATGCGCGCAAAAATTTCCCTCCTGCTTCTGTGCCTCGCCATGACCGCCCGCGCGCGCGAGTGGAAGTCGGAGATTTTCCACTGCGCCGCGAACATTCCCGAGAGCAACGGCTGGCAGATGATCGAGCCGCCGCGCTCGCCCGGAATCGAGCCGGTGCTCACGATGCAGCAGGTGGCCAGGCAGGCGGTTTTCGGCATCAGCGTCGTCGAAGATTACAAGGGCGCGAAGGTCGCCGATCCCGCCGTCCAGCGCGGGCTCGAGGCGATGCTGCGGAAATTCGGTTACGCATTTGTCGGGCATTCCACCGTCCGCGCCGGCGGGATCGACTGGCTGCAATATCCCGTGCGCGCGGGCGCAGGTGCGCAGCAGGTCAGCGGCATCATCCGGTACGCGTCCGCGGGGGGCTACGTTTTCGGCATCACGATGCTGCGCGGCGGCGGGCAGGAGGCGGCGCAGGACGCAGAACTCCAGCAGGCCGCGGCGAGTTTCCGCATCCTGCCCGCGAGCGCGTTTGCCGCGGTGCCAGCGGCGGGAAAAGGGACGCCAACCGCGCCCGCCGCCGGCGGGAAACCCGAAGTCGAAACCGACGACAGCGCGGACGAATCGCGCAAGCGGATGATCTGGTATGCGGGCGGCGGCGTCCTCGTGCTGCTAGTGCTCTTCAGCATCATCGGTGGAAGCGCGAAAAAGCGCTGACTGCGTGCATCGGGAGTGCGGAGCGATCCGAGTTCGCCCGGACTTTACGGCAGCCGCTGAATTTTGAGCCGCAGAAACGCCTTCCCGCCTTCGGAAACCGGGTGGCGGTACCGGTAAATCCGCTGCGGAGACAGGGCGACCAATTCGACACCGGCCGCGTCCCACGCGGTGCAATTCGTCGAGCTCTCGACGATGTAGGCCACGTCGGTTGCGTCGGGATTCGGCGTGAAGGAAAGCGTGAGGTAGCCGTCCGCCAGTGCCGGCCGCGGCACGATGGCCACGTCGCTGATCTTTGGATCCGTGCCCGTGCCGTATTTGATCAAATTGGTGACGCCATCGCCCGCCCAACTCGCCGTGTCGCTCGCCGGGGCAGTATTCGCGGCTGCGCCAAATTGCGTGAACCGCCACAGATCGATCGGCCGGTCGTGAACGGTTACCGTCGCCACGGCATTCGCGCCGAGGCCCGATTCGCCGGAAGCGGCAAGCGTGAGCACCACGGTGCGGTCGCCCTGCGCGATGTTGTTGGAAATCGGTGCGATCGCGATGTTCGCCGCCGACGCGCCCGCCGGGATCACGACGGGCGAGCCGATGCTCTCAAAGTCGGTGCCGTTCGCCGCGCTCCCGCCCAGCGTGAAGAGCACGCTCAGCGGAATCGATGTCGCGCCCGTCCGCGTCACCGTGAAGGCACCGGCGAGCGCACCGAACTCAAACGCACCGGGCACAGTCGCCGCGATGCTGACCGTCGGCGAGAGGATGGTGAAGCTCGCGCTCGCGAGCGTGGCTCCGCCGAGGATGTCCGCGCCGCCCTTCACCGTGAGCGTGCCGACGTAATCTCCGGGCGTGGCGGCCGGATCAAGCGCGGCGGAAAAAATGGCCCCGGTGTAGATTTCACCCGGCAGCAGGATGCCGGGCACATTCGCAAAGAAAATATTCGGTCTCAGCCCCAGCCCGGCGGGCGCCGCGCACTGCAAGTCGTTCAGGAAAATTTTCGCCGTCGTGCTCGTATTCGTGAGCGTGCCGGAAAAAATCAGCACCGTGCTCGCGGCGGCATTGGCCACCGGCGCATTGAGTGCGATTGTGAGCGCCGCGCCCGCTCGTGCCATCCCGAGCACGAGCCAGACGATGGCAAAAAGGACGTGCGGTAATTTCATCGCTCACTGCCCGACGGCAAAAAGGATCGAGTTCGCGATGACATAGACGGTGCCGTCCGGGCCGATGACGGACGGCGTGTAGGCCTCGCCGAGCTGCCCGGTGAGCGTGAGGACTTGCGTGAAGGTGTTCGTCGCAAAATCCCAGCGGTACACTTTTCCATCCTCGCTGTGGAGGCACGCGCACTTGCCGATCGGATCGATCGCGACGGTGTTGATGCACCATTCGCGCACCGCGCCGGGAACGTTCTGATATTCGTCGTCGGGCGTCACGCCGGCGATGGTCAGGATTTCCTTCATCACCGTCGCGCCTGTCGCGGCGTCGGTCATCGTGGCGTTCGGATCGAGGATCGCGACCTTGTTCACGCCACTGCCGCCGATGCCCGCATAGTCGTTGTATTTGCTCAGGAGCAAATACGGCGACACGCCGTGATACGACGCGACGAGCGCTGCCGGAACGATGGACGCCGTGTGATCCCAGCCGAACGCGCCCGCGGGTTTGCTCTGTGCGAGCGTCGCGTCGAAATGCCGCAGCCAGCCGCGGTAGTGGTTCGCGCCCCACGAGTTTTCAAACACGCCAAAATAGACATCGCCATCCGGCCCGACCGTCGGCGTCGCGGTGCCGTCGTCCATCAGCCGCGCGTCGCTCGCGGGATTGAGCACGTCCTTCAGCCGCGCCTTGCCCAGCGGTGCGAGCGTGCGGCTGTCGAGCGCGACGAGGCAGCCCGCCTGCGCATTGCCGACACTCAGCGCGACGTAGAGCGTCCGGTGATCATTGCTCAGCGCGGGCGCGCAATTCATCACGACTTGCGAGACCGCGAGATCGGGTTCCGCCGGCGCCCCCGCGGCGCTCGCGGAAATCCATGTGCCCGTGCCGTCCTCCGCGATGCGCGCGAGCCCGCTTTGCAGCGCGGGCGTGGTGGTGCCGATGACTTGGAACCCAAAGAAAATATTCCCGTACCGGTCCGAGGTGATCGGCGTGTTGATGCGCACGTTCGCGTTGAAATTCGCCGTGTCGGCCTCGTATTCCGCGAGCCCGAAAAAGGCCGCGCGCACCGGCGTGCCGCCCGCCGCATCCGGCGCATCGCGCAGCCACACCGTGCCGCCCGCGCCCGGATACGCGAGCCGGTTTTTCGGCGTGAGCGTGAGACCGCACGACGGCGTCCAGCCATGCACCGGCAGCACGTAATCGGTCGCCTGATTCCACACCAGCGCGCCATCGCCCGCGGCACGCGCCTCGATCACGAAGTCGCCGGACGCGCTCGTTTTCCGCGGAAAAATCACGGTGTTCTGCCGCGTGACCACCGGCGTGCCGTAGTGAATGTAGAGCGTGACGTTCGCCGTGTTCGGCAAGTCCACCGGTGCCTGCCAGCGGATGCGGTTCAGCGGCTGCGCCGCGACCGGCGAGAGCCCCGTGTGCTGCGCATCGTGCCCGTGCCCGCTCCACGGCAGCGCGATGCTTTGCGCCGCGCAAAAATCACCCGCGCTCAAAAACGCCGCCGCGCCAAGCAGCGGAACCATGCGGAAAAATGCGGTGCGGCGGGAAAATGAGGGAACCATTCGGGAGAGCCGAGCGTAACAGGCATCTTCGATCTTTCAACTGCCGCGAATCACATTGCGCGGCTCCAAAAGCGCCGGGAACATTGGCATCCTTGCCGGTGTGGCCCGCGGGCTTCCAGCCTGCAGGCTGAAAGCCTGCGTTCCGTCCCACCCCGCGCAACTCCGACATTTCTCCAACCGCTCGAACAGCCTGTTGAAAAACCGATACCTCAGAGGGAGCAACCACGGATTTCACGGATGGCACGGATGGAGCCTCCGAAAGCCCCTTTTCCGAATCGTTCATCCGTGCCATCCGTGGTCAAAAAATCCGCGTCACCCCGTTTTTGGAAAGTAATTCAACAGCCCGCTAAAACCGGATCGTGAACTGCGCGGCGAAGGTGTTCGCGAAGCCGGGACCGTCGGCGGCGCGGCGCTCGAGGCTGTACTGGAGTTTCATCTGCGTGTGCGCGGTGAAGCGGTAGCCGACCGCGAGATCGGTGCGCCAGATGTCGCCGCCCCATTTGTCCTCGCCGCCCGCGCCGTCGGGCAGCGTGCCGAAGAGTTGCTGGTTCCACCGCACCGCGCCGGAAAGCTGCGGGGTGAATTTATACTTAGCTTCCAGATAATAAGCCACCGAATCCGCATTGCCCACGCCAGGAACTTGGAAGCGCGCCTCGAAGGCTTCCGCCCAAAATTCCCAGTGGTGCCACGCGTAACTGAGGTCCTGCCCGAGTACGATCTGCCGGTAGTCGCTCAGCGAATGTCCCGGCGCGGTCGTGCCGTTCGCATCGCTGCTGAGATAGCTGCCGACGCTCCCGGAGACGCCGTAGTTCCAGCTTTGGTTCGGGCGGTAGCGGAGGCGCCCGCTGAAAGTCGGACGCCTCCACTGCACGGCGGTCGCGTCCCATTCGTCGGGCCGCGAGGAGAGCGAGGAGTTCTTCACCTCGGCGGCGTATTCAAATTTGTCGAGCTGCCCGAAGACCGCGAGCCCGCTCGCGTAGCTCGGCCCCCAGATGAGCGGGAGCCGCAGCCGCCGCGCGGAAAGTGCGTCGCTCCTCGAGGTGCCCGCCGCGTCGCTCAGCCCGCCCCAAAAGCGCAGCGTGCCGAGCGAATCCGCGGCTTGCGAATCCCACATGCTGGTGAGGTTTTCGTACGGCAGCGGCGCGGTGATGAAAGGGCTGTCCCACGAGCTGTGGCGCGGCGCCCAGCTCCCGAAGACGGTCGCAAATTTCCCCACCTGCAGGCTCAGCCGGCCATCGTTCCACGGCGTGTAGCGGATCGCGTATTCATCGAGCGCGGCGCGCGCGGGCAGGTATCCGGGGTCGAATCCCTGGTCGGCCCGCGCCTGCACAAACGCATACACTTTCGCGCCGAGCTGCGCGTCGAAAAAGAGCGTGAGCCGCGGATTGAAAAGCGAGTACCGCTCGGAAAAAATGAGCCCCGGCGCGGGCTGCGGGAGCGAGTACGCCTCGAGATCAATCAGCCCGCTCACGCGCGCGCGCACGCTCCCGTGGAGGACTTTCACCGTGAGAAAATCATCCAGCCGGTCGAACAGCGCATCGCTCGACGCGGCAGGCGCGCAGCCGCACGCGGCGCCGAACCCGAGCGTCGCCGCCGCGATTCTGAGGAAAGGCAATTTCATTTTGAGGAGAGGACGGCGGCGACGGCGGCGCGCAATTTCTGGACGCCGACCGGCTTGCTCAGCAGCACGTCTATGCCCGGAAAATCCGCCCTGTCGAGGAACTGCCCGAAGCCGGTGAGCAAAATGATCGGCGTGTGCGGCCGCATCATTTTCATCGTGCAGGCCATCTGGTCGCCCTTCATGCCGGGCATCGCCTTGTCGCTGATGACCACGTCGAAATCCGCATCGCGAAAACGCCGCAGGCCCTCCGCGCCATCGTGCGCCAGCTCCACGCGATGCCCGTCCAGCCCGAGTGCGGCGGAGACAAAATCGCGCACCTGCTGCTCGTCATCCACGACGAGAATGCGGAGCGCGTGCGCGGCAGGAGCGTCGTGCGCGACGGGAGATTTTTCCGCACCGTCCGCGACTTGCACCGGGCAGCGTGACGATGAAGGCCGTGCCTTTTCCGAGCGTGCTGCGAATGTCCACCGAGCCGCCGTGGCGCTGGATAATTCCGAAAACCATCGAGAGGCCGAGACCGGTGCCGCGCTCGCCCTTCGTGAAAAAAAACGGTTTGAGGCAGCGGCGCCGCACTTCTTCGCTCATGCCCGAGCCGGTGTCGGCCACCTCCAGGATCGCGAGCCCATCCGCGCAACGCGTGCTCACGGTGACCCCGCCGCCCGCCGGCATCGCGTCCACGGCGTTGAAGATCAAATTCGTGAGCGCCTCGCGCAGTTCGGATTCGTCGCCGAGCACGGGCGGCACGGCGCAGATCGGATTCCACGCGCACCGTCGCGCCCGCGGCCTGCGCCTGATCTTTCCAGCGCGGACGGCGCTGCACGACCCATACCGCGACCGAAGTCACGAGCGCGACCACCAGAGTCATCGCCACAAAAAGGCGGCGGCGGAAACGTCCCGTGCCGCCTTTCGCCCCGAGGCCGCGCGCGCTCACGGGAAATCCACGCGCTGCGTCGCGCCCGTCCGCACGTCCACCTCGCGCTCGAGCGTGCGCGTGCTGCTCAGCCAAGCTTTGAGTTTGTGGCGCCCGGCAGGCAGGCAGGTTGGCGAGCCGGAAAGGTGCCGTCGGTTTTGCTCACGGTGAAATGCGGCGACTCGAGCACCATGATGAGCTCGCGGATGTCGCAGCGCAGCGTGACGAGGCCCGACGTCTCAAAAATCTGCGAGGGGATCGGGCGCTCCTCCGGGCGGTAGCGGCCGAGGTCGAAACGCATCGCCGACGAGTACGAGAAGATGTTGTGAAAACCGTCGTCGAGATTGGGAAACTCGACCTTCGTGCCGACGCGCACCGGCCGCAGCGGCGTGACGAAGGCGAGATTTTTCTGCGCCATCTGCGCTACCGGCTGAGCGTCGGACCTGGAAAAATTTCCCTCGAGCCAGAAGACCGCCCGCGGGGGATTGAGCGCGATCTCGCCGTCTTTCGTCACGACTTTGGTAGCGCTTGTTCACCACCGCCACCGTGGTCGCCTTCGGCAATTCCACGCGTCCCTCGACCGCCGTGTCGGCACGGCCGGGCAGGACAGTAGGGGACCGTTGCAGCAAACCACACGGCAAGGCGGCGAAAAATCATGGGCTGCATCCGCTTAGCAGATCATGTGCCCGTCCGCCCATCGTGGGCCAAAGCACGGTGCGCATCCGTTTCAAAAAAGTCGGATTGGCCAAGCCCATCGTGGACAACGCCGCTTTCGCCATTAAGCTGGCCGCGCTTTGAAACCGGCTCCAAGAACCGGCCCGGATCTGATCCTCGCCACCAAACCCTTCGCCAAAGATTCCACCGTCGAGAGCTGGTGGCATATTCTCTCCACCGGAGGGCTGCTGCTCGCCGCGCTCGCGGGCACGCACTGGAATTTCAACTTCGCGGGCCGCGCGCTGTGCAGCGTGCTGAGCGGACTGCTGCTGCTGCGACTCTTCGTCATCTACCACGATCAGCAGCACCACGCCATTCTCCCGCGGTCGCGCGCCGCGGAAGTGATCATGCGCATCTTCGGCCTCCTCGCCCTCAGTCCGAGCAGCATCTGGCGCAGTTCGCACAACCATCACCACAGCCATAATTCCAAGCTGCGCGGCTCGCACATCGGCTCCTTTCCGATCATGACGCGCGACCAGTATCTCAAGTCGCCCACCGCGGTCCGCCTGCGCTACCTGTTCATGCGGCATCCGCTCACGATCCTTTTCGGCTATGTCTTTGTCTTCCTATTTGGAATGTGCATCGCGCCCTTTCTCAGTGACCCGAAGAAGCACGCCGACAGCCTCGTCGCCCTGCTCCTCCATGCCGCCATCGCCGTCGCGCTGACTTACTTCTGGGGATGGCAGGCGCTCCTTCTTACCCAGACCATCCCGCACTTCATCGCCTACGCGATTGGCTCCTATCTCTTTTACGCGCAGCATAATTTCCCCGGCGTCCGCTTTGCGGACAAAGCCGGCTGGACCTATGCGACCGCCGCGCTCGAATCCTCGAGCTTCTTGTCCACCGGCCCGGTCATGGCATGGTTCACCGCGAACATCGGCTACCACCACATCCACCACCTGAACGCACGCATTCCCTTCTACCGGTTGCCAGCGGTCGCGCTCGAAATTCCCGAGCTCAGAAAGCCCAAGATTACTTCCCTGCATCCCGCGGAAATCCTGCGTTGCTTGCGGTTGAAAGTCTGGGACGTGGAGACGCAGCGCATGGTCAGTCTCAACCACCGCCGCCGAAAGCCGGCAGCGGTTGCAGTTTGAACGACTTATCCCACCGGCTGGCATGAGTGCCGTGATTTCAATCTAATAACTCATGCCCTTCACCGCTGCGGAAATTGCCAGCCTTGTCCAGGGTGAAGTCATCGGAGAAACGTCCACCGTCATCAATGGACTCGCTGCCGGCGACTCTGCCAGCGAGCGCGACCTTATTTTCGCGGAAAAGGAGCCGCAGTTCCTCGCCGCGGAAAATAGCCCGGCCGCGGCCATCCTAGCCACCGCTGCTTTTCATTCGACGCGGAAGCCGGTCATTCATGTGCCGGATCCTCGGTTAGCCTTTGCCAAATTACTCCCGCTGTTTCATCCACCCTACACTTATGCCGCCGGGATCGATGCCAGTGCCCGCATTGCCCCCTCCGCGCAGATCGACCCGAGCGCGCACATCGGGCCAAACTGCGTCATCGCTGACCGCGTAAAAATTGGACCACGCTCCGTCCTTTTGGGTGGCAACCATATCGGAAAGGACTCCACCATCGGATCGGAGACATGCTTCCATCCCCATGTCGTCCTCTATGATCGAACCATCGTGGGCGATCGTGTGGCCATTCACGCGGGAACCGTGATTGGCTCGGATGGCTACGGCTATGTGTTCGATGCTGGAAGCCATCGCAAGGTATTGCAGGTCGGCAATGTAATCGTCCACAACGACGTGGAAATTGGAGCCAACTGCGCCATTGATCGCGGTGCCTTGGGTTCCACCGTTATCGGTTCCGGCACCAAGATAGACAACCTTGTCCACATTGCCCACAATGTCGTCATCGGTCGCCATTGTCTTATCATGGGTCAAGTAGGTTTCGCCGGCAGCACGCACTTGGGTGATTACTCCGTGATTGCATCCCAGTCTGGGATCGCCGGACATTTGCAACTCGGCAACCAATCCACCGTCGGCGCAAAATCGGGCGTCATGCGCGACATCCCCGCCGGCGGCACCGTCCTCGGCATCCCCGCCATGCCCGACAAGCAGACCAAGCGGCAGTGGATCGCCGCCCAGCAATTGCCCGAAACCATCCGCCGCCTCCGCGCCTTGGAGAAGCTCGTCACTGAACTGACAGCGATGGTGTCCCCGGCGGGAATCGAACCCACATCACCGGTTTAGGAAACCAGTGTTCTATCCGTTGAACTACGGGGACTAAAGTGATTCCTTGCAGGAAGGTTCGCAGTTTCTCAATTCGGCGTTCGGGGCGGAGCAACCCCCTCCAGTAACCCAATACTTTGGGAACTCAAATGCAAGCTGCGCAAACGCTCACGAAGGTTGCCGAATGTCTTAACTGAAATAATCACGGGACGTATTCTGCACTCCTCAAGGTGCGCGGCAAGCAAATCAAGCGCTCACTGAGAACATCGGATGCAGCGATGGCTCGGAGGCGGCTGGCGGACCTTCGAGGAAAAGCCCAGGGACTTTCGGGTGACGAACGCACCATGACGTTTGACCAGCTCGCCCAGCGGTGGCTCGCGCTGAAAAAATCCGATTTGCGGGACAGTTCGTGGTCGCGACTTCAGTGCGTCGTAAACGTCCTCACTCCTTTCTTCACCGGGACACCGGTTCGCTCCGTTGGAAACAGACAAATCGAAGCTTGGAAAATCAAACGAGGGGTTGCCGTTGCCCACGCAGCTTCAATTACGAGCGGGAAGTCTTGCGCAGGCTGTTTGAATACGCTCGCACCACCCTTCGCATCATCCCCGAAAATCCCGCGCTCGAAATAAAAAAACGAAAGGTCGGCAAGGCGGAGGTCGTGATTCCGACGAAGGAACAATTTCGCGTGCTCGTGGAGACGCTACGGGCAGAGCCTCGCGCGCACGAGTCTGCAGATTTCGTTGAGTTTCTCGGCTACTCAGGATTGCGCCGTGGCGAAGCAACGCAGGTACGTTGGCCCGATGTGAACTTGAGTCTCGATTCGCTACTGGTCACCGGCGGTGAGCACGGAACGAAAAATCACGAAGTCCGCACCATTCCCCAGTTCCCACCGCTGCGCCGTTTGCTGGAACGACTCGCCCTCGCAAGCGGGACTCGGAATCCGAAAGACTGTTCCCCTTCGACACTGCAAGAAAGGCTCTCGACACCGCATGCAAAAAAGCGGGACTGCCACACTTTGGCCATCATGCGATGCGTCACTTTTTTTGCTCGAATGCAATCGAGGCCGGATGCGATTTCAAAGTCATCGCCGGGTGGCTCGGCCACAAGGACGGCGGCGTCCTCGTGGCCATGACTTACGGGCACCTCCGCAACGAGCACAGCGTCGCAATGGCGAAGAAAATGACCTTCGACCTCGCCCGGCCCGCCTGAGTTCCGCACGGGGACACCCGACTGCGTGAACCTGTCCTCTTGGAAGCCAATTAAGGAATCAGTGATGGCACCTAGACGGTTTCCAGCTTGTAGCGGTCGATTTCGGAACGCGGGATTTGCTTGGTTCGGAGTGCCTTGCTGCTTCTGAAAAAGCCGCGCTTTTGCAGACGGCGCACAGATTTGTCGCTGGTGCCAATGATCTCGGCGACCTCCTTGACGGTGAAGAATTCCTTTTCGCGTTTCCCGTTTTCGGAAACGGATTGCGGGTGCCTGCTCCGTGCGCAAAGCTTCTCAAGCTGGGCGGACATCCCGTCCACTTTCTCGGCGAGGGCTTCGACGGCACACAGCATTGACGCGAAGACTTGCATCGCTTGGGCCAGACTCGGTGGTTGGGTTTGGCTCGTGTCGCCTTGGATTTCGCGGTCGAGTCGGGCTTGTGTGTTCGAGCGGATGACCACGGCCTCGATGCCGACTTTCGCGCGCATTTCCTCCTGCCACTGGTCGCAAAGATGTGGCAGGCAAAGCACGGCGAAGCGGCGGATGATCCGGCGTTCGAGCAGTTCGCGCACGATGAGCAGCGCCTCCACAGTTTTGCCCACGCCCACGTCGTCCGCGACGAGCAGGCGCACCGGCTCGTGGCGCAGGGCCATGATTAGCGGTACCATTTGGTAAGCGCGCGGACGGAACGAGAGCTTGGCGAGGCAGCGAAAAGGCCCCGCGCCATTTCGGAACGCGAGCCGCGCTGATTCGAGGAGCAAGCGGGCAGACGAAAAAGTGCCGAGGTCTTCGCGCGACGGACGCGGAAACTCCGCTTCGCTCGGCTCATCTTCGGGAAAGCCAAGCGGCAGGTAGATGCCGGTAATCTCTTCCTCTGAACCGCCGAGCGGTTTTAACAACAAGGTGTCCGCGTCGTCCGAGGGCAGCACGACCCACTCGCGTCCGCGCAAGCTGACGAGACGACCGGGCGATGTGAGGGTGTATGGCATGGCAGGTTATTCGCGAACGCGACGGAAGATGTCGCTCCGCTTCTTCACCAGACCTTCGAGGCTGTCCTTGTAGTGCCAGACGATGACCTCGCCTCCCCCGTTAATGATGGCTTGCCGTTTCGAGTCGTCATCTTCACGAACCCGAGATTCGTCGTGCGGCGTGCCGTCACAGAAAACCCATACGTTCGGTTCGTAGAAATAATCGGGCTGCACATAGATACCGGGAAACGACTTCTGCGCGGCGTCCGGAAGGCGCAGGCCGTGCGCGTGGAGATGCGCGAGGAACTTATGTTCCGTGGAGGAATTCGGGTCGCTCTGCTTCACGAGCTTCTCGAAATGGTCATCGTAGTCCGCGTAAGGCGGGCTGTTCACGGATTCGAAGGTGCAGGCGGCAAGTTTTTCGAGCGCGTCCTTGATGACCCAGCGGTTGAGCCGCGGATGATGACGCTGGTTGTAGTAGTCGAGCAGGTTGTCGTAGGACGCCTTGCTCGCGGTCGGGTCGGTGTCGAACTGGCAGACCTTCCACGCCTCCTCGACGACACGCCGCCACGGCGCGGCCTGCTCCGCGATTTGGCAAAGCACGCCGAGGCTCCCTTCGGCAGCTTCGTAGTAGAGCATGTTCGGATGCGATGGATCGCCGATGGGCGTGACACCCAGCTCCGAAGGCTCGACTTGGAACACCCGCTCGATGGCGCGTTTGAGCGCGAACTGGAGCGTGAGCACGCCGTCTTCGTCGAGGCCAAGCGCGGGCACGGGCTCGACGTAGAGCGCATCGGAAATGTTCGTCGTGTAGAACATCACGTCGCGAATGTGATCCGTGGGTTCGTTCTTTTCCTCCAGCTCTGCGCGGCGACGGTCGCTGACAAAGCCCCCGGTTTTCACGTCGATGGCGAAACCATTCTTGTCCTCGCGGGCGACGCGCCACTTTCGATTCACCCACACGAGCCGCGCAGTGGGCAGATAGCGCAAACGCAACAGCACTTCACCGCTGACTTTCACGACACCCGTCGGCCCGAGCTGTCCGAGGTCGTCGAGCGTGAAGTAGGTGCTGATGTCGTAGCCTTTCGTAACGCGCTCCTCTTCCTCGCAGGTGATGCGCGAGCGGGCCGTGGCGCGCATTTCGCCAAGCTGGAGGAGAAAGTTGAGATGCTCCTTGTTCGCCTGGGTCGTGAGGTCTTCGCCGGAGAAAGGGCAGCGGTCGAGTTTGGCGTCTTCGTTGCGGAGGAAGTAACCCGGCTTGATGCTCACGACCGCATTCTCGAAGCGGCTTGCGGGCGGCTCGCCGAGGAGCTGCGTAATCTCGAACTTCTGTCCCTTGTGATAGATGACGTTGTTCGGCCCGAATTCGCGAAGCGCGATGTGCCGCGGGCGCGAAATGAACTCCACGCTCGCATCGCTCCCCGGCAACATAACGCGCACGGGGAGCCGCGTGAAATTGTAGCCCGGCAGGAAGCCTTCGGATGCGAGATAGCGAAAGACGTAAAACTCCGAGAGTTGATGTCCGGTCGAATCGTTGCATAGAAGGTCTAGTTGCCTCTGCGCTAGTTTCTGTTCGGTCAGCGCGTCTTTGAACTCCTGGCTCGTAGCCGTGTGCAGGCCGCTGTTGATGCGCTGCGAAGCGTCCGCCCGTTGCGCCTGTGCATTGCGATAAATACTGCGCCAGCGAACGAGTGCTCCGTCGAGCGACTCGTGGAGGCGACCGAGTTCCGTGTCGATCCAGCCAACGGAAAACCACGGTGTCTGTGCGCCGGTGAGCTTGTCGCGAAAGTCGGCAATCGCCCGCTCAAAAACCGTTCGCACGCGTGCGGCTTCCTGCGGGCTGAGGTTCAATACTTTGGCAACCGGTTCGCGTAGTGGCAGCGTCGACTGATTGATGTCGAGCAGATCGGGGACTGAATCTTTCAGCCCCGGCAGACCGATTTCCGAAAGAAAAACTGCGTGGAGGTGGGTGCGCAATAGCTCCTCGTTGAGCAGATCGAGGCGCGGCGGCACAACCTGCCCGGCCACGAGGTCCGTTTGCTGACCGAAATAATGACGGTCGTGATTCGACTGCGAACCGCAGAACGTAAAAACGAGCGCGGGCTGACCGCTTCGGCCCGCACGTCCGCTGCGCTGCGCGTAGTTGGCGGGATTCGGCGGCGCATTGCGAAGGTGAACAACGCTCAGGCCGCCGATGTCGATGCCGAGTTCCATCGTCGGCGAGCAGAACAGGGAGCTGATGGATTCGCGGCGGATGCGCGCTTCGTCCGATCGTCCGTCGTTGGTCTTCCACTCCGCGCGGAAACGCTCCTCGCGATCTTGCTTGTCCTTGTAGCCGAGCTGTCCGGTGTGATCGGCGGCGGTAAGTAATTTCCCCGTGCTGAAATCGCGCCGATAGACCTGCTGGAAAAACGCGTTGGGGCGCAGCGTGATGTCTTTATAGGAGCGAATCTTCACCGAATCCGAGCGGACAGTCTTTCCGTCGCCAGGACGCCAGATGATCTCCTCCACCTTGAGCTGATAGAGGCGGATCGGCTGTCCATCACGCCCCTTGGCCTCCACGCTTTTCAGGTAATCGGCCTTGTGCTCCAGCGCGTTGAGGAACTTCTCGATGAAGTCGGTGTAGTCAGCGGCCTTCCATTCCAATCCCGCTTTTTCCAAGGCGAGGTTGCGGACGAATTTTCCGTATCCACTCTGCGGGCCAATGCTTCGGGTTTCGCGCCGGGTGTAGCGCGCGAGGGATGCGGTGCGAATCGAGGTCGGTGTTGGGATGTCTTCCTCATCGTCGTAGCGCCAGGGTGAGCGCAGCCGCTCGCGAATCGCCGTGGCGTTTTCCTTGATGCGGGCCTCGGAGAGATACGTCTCGCTGTGCAGCGCAAATTCGTGTCGGAAAAAGTCGAGCGTGACGCGGAGGAGTTCGCACCGGTCGGCAGGTTGGAGTTGGCTGATGAGCGGGACATCGCGCCAGTTCGCATCATGCGCAGCGTTCTCATTGAGATCCTTGTATCCGATTTCCAAGAGCGCGCATTGTTCGAGGTTTGGGAGGACGACGCGCCAGCCGCGTCGCAGGTCGTGGACAGCACGAAGGACGAAGTAAGCCTCCAGTGTCTCCTCGTAAGGACGTTTGCGGAATTCCGGCAAATCCGAGCCGCCGGTCGCGTAATCTTCAAAGCGCAGCCCGCTCGCCAACCGCACCGCGCGCCCGAGCGTGGCGAGGCGAAGTTGCTTGTCATCCGACGTCTCCACGGCCTTCCGAATCCCCGACCTCAGCCGCACCACATCCATGAAATCATTGAAGTGGCCAGCCTGAAGCGCGGCGTCCTGCCGATTGTCCATGAAGCTGAGGAGCTTTTGGTCGCGGAGAATGTAGCTCTGCTCGGCCATCCGCGTGAGGATGGCGAAAGCGGAAATGCTCGTCGCCGTGCTGCGGCCTTCGGCTCCGAGTTGACTTAGCTTCGTTGAGTCCTTCGTCTGCCGATCAGGCATCAACCCCGACGTAGGATCGAAGAGCAGCCGCGCAGACATGAACCAACCCTGCATCCAGCCCTCACGCGGCTCGGCGGAACAGTTGCCGTGACGGTCGTAGAAGGTGCGCTGCGGCAACCGCTCCCGGTATTTCTTCACCACTCGCACTTGACCGCCGGAAGCGACTTCCAACCATGAATCGGGCAACAGTTCCAAATCCGTCTCGGGGTTCCAAACATCGGTATTCGGAATGAGATAGCCATCTGTCGAATCGTCCTCTTCCTCGTCCCTGGGATAGAACCCGCGCGGTACCAACTTCCTGCCCGAAGCGTCGCGAGATACACACAAGAAGGTCTCGCCCGAATATCGGCTGAATACGGCAGGGTAAAGCGGACGCTCCGGCTCGCCGGGCACATGGTAGCCCGCGAGCAACGTGATGTGCCGCGTCTCGTCGCGTTCGAGGCTCACATACACCGCGCCGGTCTGGGAGAAGAACTGATGCAGCTTGAATGGCAGGTAGGCGTATCGTTTTCGTTCCGCGGGAAGACTGTTGTTCACGCGCCCAAGCCAAAGGAGCACCGAGCGGAGGTGGGTCGCGCACTGTTCCGTTCCAAGTCCTGTTTCCTCGGCGAGGACATCGGCGATGGCGGTGAAAGTCAGCGGTCGATTGCGGACGAGATGGCCGCCTCGTTCCGCGAGCGCGATGCGCGACTCAATCCACGCCGGCGTCGCGTGAGCGCGCAGTGCGGCCTCCGGCGCGTCGAGCTTCACAGCGGCGCTCACGGCCGCTTTCAGGTCCCCGCTTTTCGGCACGTCGGAAAAACGCCGAATCAGACTTTCCTGAATCACCGCCGCCGGTGCGAACGGCTTGCCGAAAAGCTGCGACGCCACATGTGCCACGCGCTCCTTTTGCTCCGCGACTGCGCCACCCGAAACCATCGTGGCCGACGTGCCGATGCAAACGACGGGATGTTTCACACGCGCACGGATGCGGCGGATGAGCATTCCTACGTCGGCACCCTGCCGACCACGGTAGGTATGCAGTTCATCGAAAACGAGGAACTGCAATTCGTCGTAAATCGCCTGCCGGATATTTTGCTGGCTGCCCCGCGTCAGCAGCAGTTCCAGCATCATGTAATTCGTCAGCAGGATGTGCGGTGGATCGGCTTCGAGTTCCTTGCGTCGGTCGAGGTCTTCCTGCCCGGTGAACTTTGCGAACCGAATCGGGAAATCCTCGCCGCGCCTTTGCGATAATTTTCCGCGTAGCGTCGCAATTCCTCCTCCTGCGAGTTCACTAGCGCGTTGAGCGGATAGACGATGACCGCGGTGACACCCTGCGGCACCGGTTCTCCAGCGCGGAGCAGGTGATTGAAGATGGTGCCGATGTAGGTCAGCGATTTGCCTGACCCGGTGCCAGAGGTGACGACGAAATCCTTCCCAGCCAAACCGAGTTGAATGGCCTCCCGCTGATGCCGGTAAAGACGATAGCCCGTAAAGATGGCCTCACAATCCGCGTGCAGGAGATCGGGCTGAATCAGCTCTCGTAAATCGCCAGCCTCCTCAAACGCGGGATTCAGTTGGAGCAGTGGCTCGGGCCAAAGATCGCCGCGTTCAAAGGAAGCCTGCACCACCTTGCGAATCGCGTCGTCGGCGATGGTAACGAAACTTTCGATGTATGCGCGGTAATCTCGAACGATGGCCCCGTGCAAATCAAAGATGTCGCCGGTGCCAACAGCAGACGACAAACGCACCCGCGCGTCCGAAGACTCGGATGGACTGGGTCGGGAATTGTCGGGGGCTCCGTTGCCGTCGCTCATACAGCGGAGTTGGATACGGCACCAATACCCGCTACGACAAGCTCCACCCCGCGCCCACTAGACGCGGCGTGATCGGTCCTCACGTAACTCTTCTGGATTTCCCGATTCGTACCACCTCCAGCGTGCAGCCCGCGCCGTTGTCGAATGGGGTGACGCGGGCTTCGATTTCGACGACAAGGTGGCGGACGGTTTCGAGGCCGAAGCGGCGGTAGGTTTGAGCGAAGAGTTCGCATTCGATGATGCCGGTGTAGTCGCAGATAGTGATGAACTTCATCTGGTCGCCGGTGACTTGATGATGCGAGCGGTCGGCGATGATGAGGCCGCAGACGGAAACTCGCTCGCCGGGATAGCGGGCGAGTTCGCGGACGGGGCAATAGGTGTCCCACGCGATGCCGGTGAATTGATCGAGCGGATGACCGCTGACGGTGAAGCCGAGCAGTTCCATTTCGTCGCGCAGACATTGCGGGCGATCCGGCTCGGTGAGCGGGACGGCGGGCAGCGGCGAATGTTCGGCGCTTTTGAAAAGGAAGCCCTGCGCGTGCGGCCACTGCGCGAGGTATTGCAGTTGCCAGAACTGCGCGGTGCGCGGCTCGCCGAAGCCGTCGTACGCGCCGACGCGGATGAGGTTCCGCATTTCGGCGGAGCCGGGATTTGCGCGGTCGTGGAAGTCGCGCAGGAAGGCAAATGGGCCGCGTTCACGCTCCCGCCGGTAGCGTTCGAGCGTCGCGGTGGTGAGGTCTTTGACAGCGCGCAGCGGCACGCGGATGGCGTCGCGCTCCGGCACGAAATTCCAGCGGGAGGCGTTCACGTCGGGCGGCAGAAAGCCGAGGCCGAGCAGCCGACATTCGAGCGTGTAGGCGAGTGTGGAGTAGAAGCCTTTGCCGTTGCTGAGCACGCACGCGAGGAACTCGGCGGGGTGATACCGTTTGAGCCACGCGCCTTGATACGCCTCGACGCCGTAGGCGGTGCTGTGCGCGCGGCAAAAGGCGAAGCCTCGGAATCCCGCGACCAGTTCCCACACGCGGGCGATTTCCTCGTCGGTGCGGTTGAGCACGCGCGCGGAGGAAATGAACTCGCGCCCGATTTCGTCGATCGTGGCCGTCTTCGCTTTCACGAGCGCGCGGCGCAGCACATCCGCGCGGCCCGCCGGGAGCCCGGCGAAGGCTTCGCAGATTTGAAGAATGTGCTCCTCGTAGGCGACGACGCCGAAGGTCGAGCGCAGACACATTGCGAGGCTCGGGTGCGCGTATTCGACCGGCGCGTAAGCGTGCGGATGCTTTGGATGATGGCGAATTTCTGGCGATCTGAGAGCGAGCGATAGCGAATCTCCGGCAGCGCGACGCGCGCGGCGTCCACGGCAATCAGCCCGTCGCGATGCGCGGCGAGCAGCGCGGCGGAGACGGCGGGCGCAGAGAGCAGACGGCAGAGATTCGCATAACCCGCCGCATTCTCGACGTAGAGGTGGAGCGAGCGGCCGTCGCTCGCGATTTCCGCGCCGATGATCGGTGTGATGCCGGCGTCGCGCGCCGCGGTGAACAATTCGACGGCCCCGTGGAGATTCGGATCGGTGATGGCGAGAGCCTTCGCGCCCATCGCCCGCGCCGTGTCGATGATCGCGGGAATGGAGAGCGCCGAGTCGAGAAAACTGAAATGGCTTTTCACATTGAGCGGCACGAATTCGCGCACGCGATTCGCGTCGGGTTTGGAGCGGCTTGGCGCGGGCTTCCGCTCAATGTCGGCGCGAGCTTTGCCAGCGCGCTGTTTCAGCCACAGGTCATGCCCGCGCATGATCGAGTGCTCGCCGCGCAAACGGTCGAGCACGCCGGCCAGGCGGCGCTCGTTTTCGCGTTTGCGGCTTTGCT
>JBBQJR010000008.1:0-23344 GCA_038326125.1 Chthoniobacterales bacterium | reverse complement strand
GATGCCCGAGGCTTTTGGCAAACTCGGCGCGATTCCCGGCGTGCGTGTCATCGCGACCACGCCCGCGCCGCTGCCGGGCGGCGGGCAGTTCCCGCTGTAACTCGTGATCGCATCCACCGCCGAGCCGCGCGAACTCCTGGGCTTTGCCGATCAGCTCGTGGCCAAAGCGATCGAGAGTCACATCTTCATCTTTGCTGATTCCGATCTGAAGTACGACATGCCGCAGGCGGAGGTCGTCTTCGATCGCGACAAGGTCGCGTCGCTCGGCGTGAACCTGCAGCAGGTCGGCGCGGACCTCGGCACGATGCTCGGCGGGAATTTTGTGAACCGCTTCAGCATCCAGGGCCGCAGCTACAAAGTGATCCCGCAGGTGCGCCGCACCGAGCGGCTGAATCCCGATCAGCTCAAGGATTATTACGTGACCGGCCCGGGCGGGAAGCTCGTGCAGCTCTCCACTTTCGCGACCGTGAAAAACTCGACGGAGCCGCGCCAGCTCAACCGCTTTCAGCAGCTCAACTCCGCGAAAATCCAGGGCGCGATCCCGCCCGGCGTCACGCTCGATCAGGCGCTGAAGGTGCTCGAGACCGAGGCCGCGAAAATCTTGCCGAAAGGCTACACGGTGGACTACGCGGGCGAGGCGCGGCAGCTCCGCGTCGAGGGGAACAAGCTGAGCACGACACTGCTGCTTTCGATGGTGCTCATTTTCCTCGTGCTCGCGGCGCAGTTCGAGAGCTTCCGCGATCCGCTCATCATCCTGCTCGGCTCCGTGCCGCTCGCGCTGTCCGGCGCGCTGCTCTTCAGCCTTCTCGGGTTCACGACGCTGAATATTTACAGCCAGGTCGGCCTCATCACGCTCGTCGGCCTCGTCGCCAAAAACGGCATCCTCATCGTCGAGTTTGCGAACACCCTGCAGGAATCCGGCATGACGAAACTCCAGGCCGTGATCGAGGCCGCGAGCACGCGTCTGCGGCCGATTTTAATGACCTCATGTGCGACGGTCGCCGGCCACTTTCCGCTCGTGCTCGCGAATGGTCCCGGTGCCGGTTCGCGCAACAGCATCGGCGTGATGCTCGTCTCCGGCATGATGATCGGCACGGTCTTCACGCTCTTCGTCCTGCCCGCGATCTACATGCTCATCGCCCGCGATCACAACGCCAGCAAAGCGGCCCGCGCGCCGGAGCGCCGCGTGCGGGAACTCGAGCTCGAGCCGGTGGACGCCTGATCCGCTTTTCCTGCGGCGCGCGCGAACCGCGACTTTTGCCCACAGCATCACTCCGCTGGCCAAGTCGGCGCGCAACGTCCGTACTTACTTCAGCCTCGCTGCGCGCGGGATTTTTTCCGCACCTGCGTGAGCGATGACGCCCGCTGGCTGCCTTTTTTCCCCGCGGGCCTGCGCAAGGCGCTCGCGGAGAAAAACCATCACCGCGGCTTCCTCGGGCCGGAGTTTGCCGAGCGATTTGCGCAGGCGCTGGGCGGTGGACTGGCGCAGAGCCGCGATCGTCTGGCCCGCGAGATAGCCATCGAGGACGGAGGGATGCACGTAGCAGCGGCGGCAGATTGTCGGAGTGTTGCCGAGCATTTTCGCCACGGCCTCGACGGCCTGCAGGACGTTGCGCTTTGCCTGCCGGGTGGAGGTGAATTTTCCAAACTCCCGGAGCGCAATCGCGGCCAGCACCGTGCCCGCCCAAGTGCGGAAATCTTTCGCGGAAAAATCGTCGCCAGCGATTTCGTGCAGGTAGCGGTTCACGTCGTCGGAGGTCACATCGCGGACGGTGCCGTCGTCGTCGAGGTAGCCGAAAAGCTCCTGCCCCGGCAGGTGCTGGCAGCGGCGGACGAGCTGCGCGACTTTCGGGTCGCGCACATCAATGCGATGGCGGATGCCGCTCTTGCCTTTGAATTCAAACGTGATCTGCGCGCCGCGGACTTTCGCGTGCCGGTTGCGCAGTGTCGTGAGGCCGAAGCTGCCGTTGTTTTGCGCGTACTCGTCGTTGCCGACGCGGATGAGCGTGGTCTCGAGCAGGCGCACAATCGTCGCGAGCACTTTTTCGCGGCTCAGGCCCCGGCTGCGCAGGGCAGCGGCGACCCGGCGCCGGATGCGCGGCAGCGCTTCGCCGAAGGCGAGCACGCGCTCGTATTTCGCCTCGTCGCGGACTTCGCGCCAGCGGGCGTGATAGCGGTATTGCTTGCGCCGTCGCGCGTCGCGTCCGGTGGCCTGGATGTGCCCGTTTTCCTGCGGGCAAATCCACACGCCCTGCCACGCGGGCGGGATGGCGAGGCTGCGAATGCGCCGGAGCGTTTCCGGATCGCGGATGCTGGTACCGCCCGGCAGCCGGTAGGCGAACTTGCTCCCGCGGGGCTGCCGACTGATGCCCGGCCGCTCGTCGGAGACATAGCGCAGGCCAGCATCCCTGGCCACGGCAGCTTCCGGCGTGGGGGGTGTTTTCATCGCATGGGAAAAGCGTTCATGCCCGCGGCGGGCCACCGATCGTTCGGCACCGGGCGACGGCCAAATTCTTTCCATCCGAAGCCGACACGCCGTGCGATGCGAGTCGTGCTATGACCAAACTCGAACTCAAAGGCACTTGGAATGAAATCAAAGGCAAGCTGAAGCAAAAGTATGCGCACCTGACGGACGACGATCTCACTTTTGCCGCCGGAAAAGATGACGAATTGCTCGGTCGTTTGCAGAAAAAGCTGGGGCGCACGAAGGAACAGATTCGCTCGGAGATCGCGGGCCTGTAGCCTGCCGCCGAAAGCCCGCCCGCGTTGATTTTTGGTCAGGCTGCGGCGGTCACGGACTCGTGCAGTTCGCCGAAGGCGAGGGCGAAAGTGCGCAGCTTGCGCAGCGCGAGTTCGAGCCGCGTTTTGATGGTGCCGAGCGGCAAGCCGGTGTGCGCGGCGATTTCGCGCTGCGACAATCCGCGATAGAAGGCGAGTTGGACGACTTGCTGCTGCGCGTCGGGCAGGCGGCCGATGAGCTTGGCCATCACCGCGGCGCGGTCGGTCTCGGCCGCTTCTTCGTCGGCACCCGTGTGGTGAAAACTGAAATCGTTGGCCGTTTCCTCCCGCAGCCGATCCTGCGCGCGGTTGTAGGCCGTCTTGCGGCGGATGCGGTCAATCGCGCGGCGGCGCGCAAGGGTCACAATCCAGCCGAGGGCGCGGCCTTTTTCCGGCGAATAATTTTCGGCGTGCCTCCAAATGTCCAGGAGGCAATCCTGCACGAGGTCGTCCACCTCATGATCGTTATACATCATCCGGCTGATGATAGTGCGGAGGAGCGCGCGGTGGCGGTTGTGGAGTGTGAGCAGTGCGCTTTCGTCTTTCTGCTGGATGCTTTCCATGAGCTGTTCGTCGGTGACATCACTCGGCTGCAGAGCCGAGATTTCGAGCGGGTGCGTGGCAATTTGGTCGAATGAGTAGAGCATCGTGTGGGTTGTGGTTCGCGGTGTCGTATTGCCTTTGCCATGCCAGCGCGGTTTCTCCTCTGTGGGACCCGAATTCAGCAGGATAAAAGTGTCTGTAAAAACGACACTCCCGTTGCGGTTGCGCTACACCGCCAGAAAGGATTTTTACAGCCATCTGGCACCGCCAATCCGATTTCGCGCTAGTGCCATGATCCAATCCTCGAACCCATGCGGGATGCCACCGTCGCCCGTGCTCGCGGCCAGCCTCTGCGCAGGGGTTTTCATGCGGGATTTTCGCCTGCTTTTCCACGCGCTGCGATGACGCTGCCCCTGCCATCCGAAGCCGTGGCGGGCGTGCGCGTCTTGCACATTCTCCTCGTCGAAGATCACGAAGACACGAGTGCCGTCCTGAGACGTCTGATGACGCGGTGGGGGCACGACGTCACGGTCGCCGCTTCGGTCGCGCAAGCGCGCGAGGCAGTTGGTCGCGGCGGCTTCGACCTGCTGCTGAGCGATGTGGGACTGCCGGACGGGACGGGCTACGATGTCATCGCCGCGTTCCGCGAAAAATCGGCCGCGGCGGCGTTCGCGATGAGCGGCTACGGCACGGAGATGGATATCGCGCGCACGCTCGCCGCGGGCTTCAGCGAGCACATCGTGAAACCGGTCACGACCGACGCGCTGCGCAATGTGCTCGCGCGCGTTTCCGGTGAGATCGCCGGCGGCAGTCCTTCGGAAAAATCCGCCTAGCGACATCACCGCCGGAGGTGTTTTCGGTGGGAGAAATTCATCCCGCCGAACTCTGAACTTGGAAATTGGAACTCAGCATCCTCGCAGCGGTTACGCCATTTTCAAACCGCTCAAATTCCGAGGCAAGTCGCGCGTCGGAGACAGCGTGATCGCAGGCCGGAGCGAGCAGACATTTCGATCCGCGGGCTTCAGTATGACCCGCCCATCTGCGCGGGCACTCCCGATTTGTGGGCGTCTTGATGAAACTAACGGGTGGCCGGAAAAAAGATTTCGGCGACCCGTTTTGCCCATTTGATGAACCCCGTTGTTTCCAACTCGCGCGCGCCGGACGATGCTGTCGCAAATTCGGGCGTGAGCGGTCTTCTGCCCGACCGGGTATCACGGGCGGCGACGGCGGGGATTTTTGGCGCCTTGGCCGGCGCGCTCCTGCTCAGTGCGGGGCTAAACGGGCCCATGCATGGGCGCGCACCATTTCTCTTCGTCTATCCGGTGGCGGTGGTCGCGGGCTATCTGGGCGGGTGGAAACTCGCCAGTTTGATCGGCGTTGCGAGCGTGGTCGGGGTCTATTTCTTACACCTCGGCTTCGCGGAAAATGGCTCGCCCTGGCTGGCGATGGCCGCGCTTTTTCTCGCGGTGACAGTTCTCACCGGGTGGGTTTTGCAAGTGCTGCAGCACTCGCGCTCCTCCGCCCTCGCGGGCGAAGCGGCCCTGCGCGAACTGCCGGATGCGCGGGCGCGCTTTGCCGCGCTCGCTCAGACCAGCCCGGACGCGCTGTGGATCGGCGACTTGAACACGGGGCGCGCCGTCTATGTCAGCAAAGCCTGCCGGAAGCTGGTGGGATTTTCGCCCGAGGAAATTTGCGCGCGTTCGGCAGAGGAAAACTGGGCGCAGATTCATCCCGAGGATTTGCCCGTCGTCCAGGAGGCGATGAAAGTCCTCCGCGGCGCCCCGCAGCGGCAGACGGTCGAATACGAATGCCGCTCCCGCCATCGCGACGGGTCGTGGCGCTGGGTGCGCAATCGCGCGGGCGTCTTTGCCTTCAACGCCGACCGCACGGTGGCGCAAATTTTCTGCCACGCCGAGGATGTCACCGAACGCCGTGCAATGACCGTCGCGCTGGCGCAGCGCGCGGCCGACCTCGCGCGGGTGGCGGCGGAGCGGGAAGAATTACTGCAGGCTGAGCGGGCCGCGCGCGCCGAGGCGGAGCGCGCCAACCGGCTCAAGGACGAATTTCTCGCGACCGTCTCGCATGAACTGCGCACGCCGCTCACCGCCATGCTGGGCTGGACGGCGATGCTGCTGGAAGATGCGCAGGACGCGGACTTGCGGCACGGCCTGGAAGTGATCGGCCGCAATGCGAAGGCGCAGCGGCAATTGATCGAGGACCTGCTGGACATGAGCCGCATCATGTCCGGCAAGCTGCATGTGGACGCGCAGCCGGTGTTGCTTCCGCAAATTATCCGCGCGGCCATCGAGACCGTCACGCCTGCCGCCGAGGCCCGGGGCGTGACCCTCCTGTCCCAAGTGCCGGAGTGCGAAGAGCCCATCCACGCGGATCCGAACCGGCTCCAGCAAATCATCTGGAACCTGCTGAGCAACGCCGTGAAATTTACCCCGGCCGGCGGGCAGGCCGTGATCCGCGCCGAGTGCCGCGCCGACGAGGCGAAGATCACCGTGACCGACACCGGGCAGGGAATGGCGCCCGAATTTGTGCCGCATGTCTTTGAACGTTTCCGGCAGGAGGATGGCACGACGACGCGCAAAGCCGGCGGCCTCGGCCTCGGCCTGGCGATCGTGAAGCATCTCGCCGAACTGCATGGCGGCACCATCACGGCGCACAGCGATGGGCTGGGAAAGGGCGCGGTTTTCACCGTCGTCCTGCCGATGCGCCCGGAGCGCGTGGCGTCGCACTTTGCGCAAAATGCCAGAGACAAGGCACCGGCGGATCGGCCGTCCCGAACCTCGCTCGCCGGACGCAGGCTCCTCGTGATCGATGACGAAGCAGACACCCGGAATTACCTGAGCCGCGTCCTGGCAGACCATGGTGCGAAAATAAGCGCGGCGGAGAGTTCCGCAGCCGGTCTTCGTTGCGCGCTTGCGGAAAAGCCGGACGCCATCCTGTGCGATATCTCGATGGCCGGGGAGGATGGTTACTCCTTCATCCGCAAGCTCCGCGCGACCGACGGGCCGGAGAACAAGACGCCCGCGGCCGCCTTGACTGCCTTAGCCCGGGCAGAGGACAGGCAATGCGCCTTGGAGGCGGGATTTAACGAACATCTGGCCAAGCCAGTAGAACCCGGCGACTTAGTGGCTCTGGTCATTAGATTGGCCAAGGCAGGCAATAAACAATAAGCCAAGCCTGAGGGAATCGCTGATTAAATCAAATAGACGCGAAGCGCGCAAAAAAAAAACGAAAGTGAAGGAAGCAACCCACCTGCTTTTTCCGCCTTTTTCGTGACTTTCGCGGTCAAAATCTTCTGCGGAGAGATCTCAGCTTCGGAGTGCGCGATTAGATCAGTGGTCCCTGAGGGTGTGTGGACCGGAAATCGGAAATCAAACGTTGACGTGAGGAGACGACAGAAGGTCTCGCAGGATTCGCCGAGTTTTCTCTGCGTCTCTGCGTTTCAAACTAACGCTTCTCCAACCGCGTGCGGGCATTTTTTCGATCCACACCCTGAGGCAGGGTCGGCCTATGCAACCGACAATGGCCTAAGTAACCGACAAATTAACCGGCGTAATTCGGGTGCTTACTTTTGATCGCGAGTCTGCTTGGCGGCATCCTTGAGGGAGTCTGCTTCGCGCTTGCCCTCGATGCGGATGGCCTCGGCCTTCCGGTCCACTTGAGCCTTGCTGTCCTCCGTGTTCTTGGCTTCGCGGTCCGCTGCGTTCTTGGTCGCCTTAGCCTGATCCTCCAGACTGTCCGCGCGATTTTCGAGAGCCTTCTTGCGCGCCTGCTCCTCTTTCGAGTCGCATCCGGTCAGTGCAATGGTGGCAATGAGAAGAAGGGAAGGGATGTATTTCATGCCAAGGTATCGCGGCTCACGAAGTTGCGGGTTGTATGAATTAGCCGTCCTAAGTTGCGAGACCTCGTCGTTGATCGTCTGCCGCAGACGCGGGGGACGCTGTGACGCCTGTGTTCTGCCGGGCGACTTTTTTTAGTTACCTCTTAAGACTTCAAATGCGGCCGCGGAGAACTAAAAGCCCCAATCGAATAGGCCAGAAGTGATGGCTTGGGCTCAGGACGGAATAGCTTGAGAAGGAATTTAATCACGGCAGGAGTCAGCTAAAGGTTGCACTTTTGCTGAATATTCGCAGGAAGCGTCGCGCGCGGGTGTATGCTTTGGTTCCGACGGTGTGGAAAAGCCGGCACGAAACCTTATTTAGACTTGGCGAAACGGTATTCTTCTACACGCAAAGCGGCGCTCGATCGCGAAACCTCTGTATGTCCGACTATCATTCCATTGCCGCATTTGATGACGAACCGTCCGCGCAGGCGCTGGCGCGGCGTCTCAAGGAGGACGGCTTCGAGGCCATCTCGAATAGCGATTCCGCCGAGCAGTTGCTCATGTTTTACAACCTGCATCCGCGGGCGCAGCACCATGTGGAAGTTCCCGGGGCCAAACTCGAGGCCGCGCTGCAGTGGCTGAAGTCCCGCGAGGCGGATGATCCTCTGCTGCGCAATGCCGTGCGCTGCCCGGACTGCGGTTCCACGCAAGTCGAATTCCCGCAGTTTTCCCGCAAGACCATCGTCGGTTCGCTGCCCTCCATCGGCGCGGCGCTGGGGCTGATCGAACGTCAGTTTTACTGCACCGCGTGCCATTTCGTGTGGCCGCCGGATGGTCCGGCGAAGACTTTGCCTGACACGGAAAGTCGCTGATCGGTTTTCCTGCGACAGCGGCGCTGGGCCGGGCGTGCGCACAGTCTGTGCGCGCCGATGATGAGCGCTCCATCCGCGCCACGAAAGAATTCTCCTGCTGGAGGGGTTCGAGGCACTTTTCCGCGTGCCGGGCGACGGAGGTATCGTGCATTTTTTTCGTCAATGCGGCACGCCTTCTAAGATTTTCCGCGACTGCGGGCTGTCCATCCGCTTTCATCCCGACCCTTCATCCCATGATCCACACCCCGCGCATTCTCACTGCCCTCATCGCCACCACGACGCTTGCCTTCGCCGAGGACAAGCCGAAGCCGCACCCGACGGGCTACCAGGACACGCCCGTCATCCCCGGCACGAAATGGCACGTTCACGACAGCGAGCGCCCGCAGCCCACGGTGGTCACGCCCGGCGAAAAACCCGGCGACGCGCCGAGCGATGCCACGGTGCTTTTCGACGGCAAGGATTTCTCCAAATGGCGCAACGCGAAGGGCGAGGACTCGAAGTGGAAAGTCGAGAACGGCTATGTCGAAGTCGCGCCGAAAACCGGTGACGCGTTCACGAAGGAAGAGTTCGGCCCGGACTTCCAACTGCACCTCGAGTTCGCCACGCCGCCGCCGGTCGGCGACAGTCAGGGCCGTGGCAATAGCGGCTGCTTTCTTTTCGGCAAATACGAAATCCAGATCCTCGACAGCTACCAAAACCCGACCTACGCCGACGGCGGCGCGACGGCCATCTACGGCTACATGCCGCCGCGCGTGAATGCCTCGCGCCCTCCCGGCCAGTGGCAGACGTACGACATTCTCGTGGAAGGCCCGCGCTTCGCCGAGGGCAAGCTCGCGAAGCCGCTCGTCGTCACCGTGCTGCACAACGGCGTGGTCACGCAAAATCACACCGCGCTCATCGGCGAAACGCCGCACAAGCAGGTGGGCACGTATCACGCGCACGGCGAAAAAGGCCCGCTGAAATTGCAGGACCACGGCAATCCGATGCGTTTCCGCAACATCTGGATCCGCGCGATCCACATGCCGGGCGCGGACGAAATCGGCGAAGGGCCGAAAGTCGGGCAATAGGCCGAAGGTCGGGCATTTGCCGAAGGTCGGGCCTTTTGCCGGAAGGTCGGGCCTTTTGCCGGAAGGTCGGGCACTTTGGCCGAAGCCGCCGCGGGGCGGGCGCGGGTGATTTTCAAAACGCGGCTTGCGGGAAGAACGCCGTCGCGCGGATGCCGCTGCGCAAAAAATGCGTGCGGGCCGCGGCGCAAGTCCATGCGGTTTCTCATCGCGTCGCGCGCGATACAGTCGTCGCGTGAAATCTGCCGCCCATGAATTTGCCCGCTGAAAATCCCGCGCGCGCTGCGGGAATTCCGGGCTCAAATCCGTCCCGTGCGGTGGGCTGGCGGAAAATGTTTTCCGCGTTCCGGCACCGGAACTACCGCCTCTTTTTCCTCGGCCAGCTCGTCTCGCTGATTGGAAATTGGGTGAACAGCACCGCCGAGGGGTGGCTCGTGTACCAGCTCACCGGCTCCACCGCGCTGCTCGGCGTGGTCGCCGCGGCGAGCACCGGGCCGATGCTTTTTCTTTCGACGTGGGGCGGCTGGGTCGCCGACCGCCATCCGAAGCGCCGCGTGCTCGTCATCGCGCAAATCGTCTCGATGATCCTCTCGCTGCTGCTCGCCTTCCTCACATGGACCGGCCACATCCAGCCGTGGCAAATCATCGTCATCGCCGGCGTCGGCGGCGTCGTCATGGCTTTTGAAATGCCCGCGCGTCAGGCCTTCGTGATCGAGATGACCAGCCGCGAGGATCTGCCGAATGCCATCGCGCTCAACAGCTCGATGATCAACGGCGCGCGCATCATCGGCCCCGCGATCGCCGGCGTGATCATGGCGAAATTCGGCGTCGCACTCTGCTATTTCATTGATGGCGTGAGCTTCATCGCCGTCATCGTCGGCCTGCTCGCGATGCGCCTGCCGAAGCATGTCCGCCAAGCGCACGCCGGCTCGAAGCTCGATCACGCGCTCGGCGGTTTCTGCTACGTCTGGCACCACCCGCGCGTGCTCACCATCCTCGCGCTTTTCGCCGTCGTGGGCATTTTCGGCTGGTCGTATTCCGTGCTCATGCCCGCCTTCGCGCGCGACGTGCTCGGCCTCGGCGAACAGGGCTACGGCGCGCTGCTCACCGCGAGCGGCGCGGGCGCGCTCGCCGGCGCATTGTGCGTCACCGCCGCGGCGGAAAAATTCACGCCGCGCGCGATGGCGCTCGGCGGCGTGTGGATTTTTTCGGTGATGATTATCCTCTTCGCGCTGAACCGGAATTTTTACGCTGCGCTCGCGCTCCTCGCCGGTGCCGGCTTCGGCATGATGCTCTTCATGGCGACCTCCAACTCCGCGCTCCAAACCAGCGTGCCCGACGAAATGCGCGGCCGCGTGATGGGCGTCTGGGCGCTCATTTTCGGCGGCATGATGCCATTCGGCAGCCTCGAGGCCGGCGTGCTCGCGCGCGCCGTCGGCGTCCCCGCGACCATCGTGATCGGAGCGACGATCTGCATCATCGCCGCGGCGATCACGCTCGTCATCGTCCAGCGCCGCGACCGCGCGGCGGGCGCTGCCGGGTGAGGTAGGGAATGTCGCGTCCGAATGATCACTCCCTGCTGCCTCGTCCGAAACTGAAATCGGCATTGGCAAAGCCGTTGGCCGAAGTTAGATTCCACGGCCATGAGCACCGTTCTGGAAATTGAGTCCGCCGTGAAAGAGTTGCCCATTCATAAGGCGCAAAAGCTCGCTCAGTGGCTGCAGAGTTATGTGGATCAGCAGACCGCCACCGGCGGCGCACAAGCACCTTCAGCGGAATGCAGTCTGCCCGACTACGCGGCACGCCGGCGAATGATCGTGGGCGACAAGGTGCTGCCAAACATGGTCACAATGGGCCGGCTATTATAATGCGGTACCATATTTCTAATGTGTTAGCTCACCTGCGTTTTGCGCCACTGTTCAAGTTTTTCCACAAACATTTTGAAGCTAGGTGAGATTGCAGCGGTAGCTTCGATGCCTCGCTCCGTCGCGTGCCAGAAATATTCGTCAAGTCGCTTGGAAATTACGGCAGCCTCTGCCTTGCATAGATCCTTCAGTTGAGGAGGTGGCGTGGCTCCGTAGTAGGCGCGGGCGCTCGGCTGAATCGCTTCTGCGAAAAGCGGCAGTGCTGGCCGTTGCGGATTGCACAGCAACAGAACCCAGCTTTCGATCATTTCCACAGGCATCGCCTCGGCGATATCCACCGGCCATGTGCTGCGGTCGGTGCCGAGAGCATCGGTGACCAGTTTTGCCACTGCGGGATACCTGGGATGCTTTTTCAAATCATGACCGACCAATGGGCGCGGATGTGGAAGCGAGCCCGGATGGCCGGGTGCGCGATCATTATCAATCGCGAGGATCACGGCCACCTCCTGCAGTTCTTTCCGCTGCTTGACTCGATTCAACAGGAGGCGGCCGCCAGCAAGCGCGGTCTTCCAGTTTGCCCCATGCCGAAGGCGGAAGTCAGCCGGGCGCTCATAGGTGCGTCCTGTCACATGCTCGGCGATGAGATCGTAGAAAAGTTCGTCTCTATCACCCTCGGAGAGGATATAAAGATAGGCCATGCTCAGTGCCGGACTTCGCTGCTGAGCTTTTTCGGCGTCCCGCCAATCAGGCCGCTATACCAAAGGGTTCCCAGAGGCATGTCTTCGGGGTCCACGGTTTCGTCGTATTCGAGACCTTCTAATTTTTTGGCGAGCGTGGTGAGAGTGCTGGCGCCATCCTTCTTCTCGACGATGATCACCGCATTCTTGTGATCCTGAAAACAATCCACGAGGTAAGGATTGTGGGTCGTGGCGAGGATGCTGATGTTATTGCGTTCTGCTATGTCACGCATCAGCGGGGCGACATACTCAAACAGCCGCGGGTGCATCCCGCGATCAACGTCTTCCAGCAGGATGACAGGCGGCGGTTTTTCCTGATGAAGGATAGTAAGGATGCAAAGGATGAGCCGCGTGCCTTCTGATAACTCAGTCGCGGGCACGGAAACCTTCAGGCCTTTCTCCCGCACTTGGATTTGTTTCTTTCCATTCTCCACGGTCCGTAGGCTGAGTTTCTCCACCTCAGGAACGTATCGTCGGAAGTTCTCTTCGACCTTGTCGAAGAGATCCTCGCGGTCTCCATTTTTCAACGAGTCCAATACTTGGGCAGTCCCCTCGCCTGTGGCTTTCACTATGGCAGCAGGAACAGTCGTTTCCACAGCGGAAACCTTGTTGGGATCGATATTGAAGATAGCAAGTTCCTTGCCCTGCCAGGGCAGGAACGGTTTCCACAATACTATCGTGGGTTTAACGGTTCCCATTGAGCCCTTCACTGCGCTGCCATCTACTGTCACGTCAAATCCCATGGGGCGTTCAGATCCATTTTGATGTTTAACCCACCCGGGATTCGTCAGCTTGAATGGCCCATTGTGTGTTTCGGTTGGGACACCGTAACCATCCCCGGTTAATGTTGCGGCCTGCACGCCGACAGAAATCGCGGAAAAAAATTTCAGAAAGTTGCTCTTCCCGCTCCCGTTTGCCCCAACGATCAGCGAGAAGGGTTGCAGGTCCACCTCGGCGTCGAGGAACGAGCGGAAGTTTTGGATTCGGACATGCGTTATCATGCTGGTGAACACTTTTAGCTCATTGGCCCCGTGCAATGCACGCGCATTAAACGGAGCAGCAGAACCGAGCTAGTCGAATTACTTCCCCACGATCGCCTCGTAGTGCAGTCGCGCGACCTGCCACATGTAGTCGGGGCCGCGGGCACCGGTTTGGACGACGAGAGCGACGGCTTCGCGCAGGTGCTCGCGTGCGGCGTCGCGATGCCCGAGGAGATCCTCGTTCAGACCGACGTAGTAGTGCGCGAAAAACATGACGCCGGGTGTTTTGGCCAGACCCTTGCGCTCCATCTCGGCGAAGACCTCGGCGGCGGTTTTTTTGCCCGCGAGCATGTCGTAGAGTGCGGGGAAAGGCTCGCGGTCGAACTGCGTGTAGTCGAGCATTTGCGTGCGCGCTTTTTCGACGCCGACGACGCGGGCATTCGCGAGAAAATGCCACACGCCGTTCTCGCGATCGTGGCCGTCGTAGGCGTGGTATTTCTCGAACTGCTTCGCGGACTTCGCGAATTCGCCGGCGAAAAAATAGGCAATGCCGAGACGCCAGTGCGGCGCGTCGTGCGAAGGGTCGAGCGCGATCTCTTTTTCAAAATCGGCGACCGCGCCCTTCGCATCGCCGAGAAAAAGCCGCATGTCGCCGCGACGCGTGAGCGCGTCGGTGCTCGCGGGATTTTTTGTGAGCGCGGCGTCGGCTTCGACGCGCATCTTTTCAAAATTGGCGATCATCGCGGCGCGTTGCGCGGGCGGGATGGGCGGATTTTCGGCGAGCGCGGAATGCGCGAGCAGGAGCAGCGGAAGCAGGAGGCGGAGCGCGGCGGCGGGGCGGAAGTGCATGGGCCATCAATCGCCGCGAAGCAGGCCGCGTGTCGAGCGGCGAAGGAGCGCCGCGTTTCCCGCCGGGACGTGCAGCGCTCCATTCCTGCTAAGACCGGGCGGCTTCGCGCGTTGACCCAGCCGCACACTCCACCCTCATTTTTTCCGTTCATGAAACGTCTCGCCATCCTCGCGTCCTGCATCCTTCCCGCGTCCGCCATTTTTGCCGGCTCGCCGACGGTCGGCCAAATCCTCCCCGCGGCGGCGCAGCGCGGCACGGAGGCTGAAGTGCTCGTGACCGGCGGCAATCTCGGCGATGCGCGCACGCTGCTTTTCGATGAGCCGGGCATCGAGTGCGTGGGCGTGAGCGAGGTCGCGCCGGGAAAATTTAAGGCGAAGCTGAAAGTCGCGCCGGATGCGCGCATCGGCGAGTACGTGTTCCGTGCGATCACGGCGTCCGGCATCGGCGACACGCGGCTGTTTTACGTCACGCCGTATCCGGTGGTGCCGGAGGAGAAGGAGGATCCGAAGGATCCGTACAAAGTGCAGCCGGCGAAACTCGGCACGACGATTTACGGCACGGCACCGGGCGAGGATCAGGATCATTTTGAAATCGAGGCGAAGAAGGGGCAGCGCATTTCCGCGGAGGTCGTGGCCGTGCGCATCACCACGCAGGCGCTGCTCGATGCGTATTTGAAAATCACCGATGCCGCGGGCAAGACGCTCGCGGAGCAGGACGACAGCGCTTTCACGCGGCAGGACCCGGTGCTGAGCATCATCGCGCCGGCGGACGGCAAGTATCGCGTGATCCTCCGCGACTCGACGAACAACGGCGGCGGCGCGTGCAATTACCTCCTGCACCTCGGCTCGCATCCGCGCCCGACGACGGTCTATCCGCTCGGCGGGATGGCGGGAGAGACGGTGAAATTCACGATGCTCGGCGATGCGGGCGGGCCTTTTGAGCAGTCGGTGAAGCTGCCGGCGGAGCCGCGGGATCGCTTCGAGATTTGCGCGGAGAAGGACGGCATCACCGCGCCGCAGCCGAACTACGTGCGCGTGTCGCCTTTCCCGAATGTCCTCGAGGTGGAGCCGAACAATACCATCCAGACGGCGACGGCCTCGAAGTTCGCGCCGCCGGTCGCGCTGAACGGAATCATCCAGGAAAAGGGCGATGTGGATTACTTCAAATTTGCCGCGCAGAAAGGCGTGCCGTACGAGGTGCATGTGCGCGCGCGGATGCTGCGTTCGCCGCTCGATCCGGTGCTCGAAATTTGGAACGACAAGGGATCGCGCCTCGCGCTGAACGACGACGCGGGCGGGCCGGACAGCTACGTGCGGTGGACCGCACCGGCGGACGGCGATTTTTTCCTCGCGGTGCATGATCAGCTCATGCGCGGCGGGCCGCTCTTCACGTATCGCGCGGAGATTACGAAAGTGGAGCCGGCGCTGCTCACGTACCTGCCGGAGATGGTGATCAATAGTTCGCAGCAGCGGCGCAGTGTGCCGGTGCCGCAGGGCAACCGCTATGCGACGCTCGTGCAGGTGAAGCGCGCGGATGTGGCCGGAGATGCGGTGCTCGACGCGAAGGATCTGCCGCCGGGCGTGACGGCCAATTTTGACAAAGTGGACAAATCCGTGGATCGCATCGCGATGGTCTTCGAGGCCAAGCCGGGGGCCGATCTTGCGCAGAAGCGCTTCACGATCCTCGGCAAGCTCACGGAGCCGCCGAAGGACACGAGCGTCGCGAGTCGCGTGACGCATCGCGTGGAGGTCTCGGAAAACGGCAACCAAAAAGCGTACTACGGCGTGGAGGAAAACGCGCTGCCGATCGCGGTGACCGAGGAGATCCCGGTGACGATCAATTATGTGCAGGCGAAGTCGCCGATTTTGCAAAACGGATCAATGGCGATGAAGGTCGTCGTCGAGCGCCGGAAGGACTTCAAGGGGCCGATCGACATCCAGGTGCTCTACGCGCCTCCGGGAGTCGGCTCGCCGGGCACGGTGAACATTCCCGGGGAAAAGAAAGAGGGCGAGAAAGTGGTCGTCGCGGCGCAGAACGAGGGCAGCATCACGATCAGTGCGAACGGCAATGCGCCGCTCGCAAAATGGAAGACGTGCATCGTGGGCACGGCGGATTTCGGCAAGGGGCCGACGTGGTTCAGCTCACAGTTGTTCGACCTCGAAGTGGCGGAGCCGTTCGTGAAAGGAACGATTGTGCGGACGTTCATCGATCAGGGCGGCGACGGCACGATGACGGTGAAGCTCGAGCAAAAAAATGCGTTCGAGGGCAAGGCAAAGATCGCGCTCATCGGGCTGCCGCAGGGCGTGACGTCCGAGGAGCGTGAAATCACGAAGGATGACACGGAAGTGAAGTTCCCGCTGAAGGCGACGCCGACCGCGCAGGTCGGGCAGGCGAAGACGATCTTCGCGTCGTTCACGCTCGTGCGCGGTGCGGACACGATGACGAACACGATCGCCAGCGGCGGCATCCTGCGCGTGGACAAAGCTGGTCCCGGCGCGAAAGTCGCGAACGCGAAGTAGGAACACAGGCATCCTTGCCTGTGCGGCCGGCGGGCTTCCAGCCTGCCGGTGCAACAAGCTCCGAAGGCTGGAAACCCGCGGGCCGCACCGCTTGGAAAGCTGTGTTCCAAACAATCCCGCGGGCTGCGCCAAAGAAACCGGCGCGCTGCGGGTGATTTGCCAGTAACTCCACCCGCCGTTTTTCCCATGCAAAAAGCCACCCGTTTCCTGCCCCTGATTTTCACTTTTGCCAGCGCCAGTTTTGCGGCGAGCAACTTTGAAGTTTTCCCTGCCGAGATGAATTTGAAATTTCTCCGCGATCGCCAGTCGCTCGTGTGCCGGTGGACGGAGCCAAACGGCGTGCAGCGCAATGTGACCGCGCAGTCGAAAATGACCCTCGCGGACGCGGCGAAAGCGAAGGTCGAAAACGGCACGCTGTTTCCCGTCGCGGACGGGCAGACGACGCTGAGGGTGGAATACAACGGGCAATCGGTCGAGGTGCCGGTGAAGGTTGAGGAGGCCACGAAGGATCAGGGCATTTCGTTCCGGCTCGATGTGATGCCAATTTTCATGCGCAACACCTGCAACAGCGGCGGCTGCCACGGCTCGTCGCGCGGCAAGGACGGCTTCCGCCTTTCGCTCTTCGGCTACGATCCGGCGGGCGATCACTTCCGCCTCACGCGCGAGCAAATCGGCCGGCGCGTGAACCTCGCGACGCCCGATGCCTCGATGCTCGTGACGAAATGCGACGGCGATGCGCCGCACACGGGCGGCAAACTTTTCACGAAGGACAGCGAGAACTGCCAGACGCTCATCCGCTGGATCGAGGCCGGCGCGCCGAACGACGCGGACGGCGTCGCGGAGGCGACGAGCCTGGAGATTTTGCCGAAGCAACTGCTGCTCGAGTCGCCGGATCAGAAATTCCAAATCACCGTGCGTGCGCACTACAGCGACGGCACGGACCGCGACGTGACGAGCCTCGCGCTCTTCCTGAGCAGCAACGACGGCTCGGCGAAAATTGACAAGGAGGGCGTGATTACGACCGGGCAGCGCGGCGAGGCGTTCGTGATGGCCCGGTTCCATACGTTCACCGTCGGCACGCAGGTCATCGTCATTCCGAAAGGGCTGCAGTACACGAAGCCGAAATACGACGAGCGGAACTACGTGGACCAGTTGGTGGACGCGAAGCTCGACAAGCTGCGCATGTTCCCGAGCACGCTCTGCGACGACGAGACCTTCCTGCGCCGCGCGAACATTGACATCACCGGCACACTGCCGACGCCCGACGAGGTGAAATCTTTCCTCGCCGACAAGGACGCGGCGAAGCGCGGAAAGAAAGTGGATCAGCTCCTTGCGCGGAACGAATTCGTGGACATCTGGGCGATGAAATGGAGCGAGTTGCTGCAGATCCGCAGCGGCAACAACCAAGCGCAGGCGAGCTACAAGTCGGTGCTCACGTACTACAATTGGATCCGGGAGCAGCTTGAGAAAAATGTGCCGGTGAACGAAATGGCGCGGCAGCTTATTTCGTCCACGGGATCGAATCTCGAAAATCCCGCGACAAATTATTTCGAGCTGGAGATCGATCCGCTGAAGCTCGCGGAAAATACCGCGCAGGCGTTCTTCGGGACGCGCATCCAGTGCGCGCAATGCCACAATCATCCGTTCGACCGCTGGACGATGGCGGACTACCGCGGCTTCGTTTCGTTCTTCACGCAGGTCGGCCGCAAGCAGGGCGAGGATCCGCGCGAGCGCATCGTCTTCAACTCGGGCGGCGGCGAGGCGAAGCATCCCGTGGACGGACGCGTGATCCCGCCGAAATTCCTCGGCGAGGAAAATCCCGACTGCACGGGCAAGGATCGCCGACAGGTGCTCGCGGACTGGGTCGCTTCGCCGAAAAATCCGTTTTTCCCGCGCCACATCGCAAACCTCGTCTGGGCGCAATACATGGGCCGCGGCATCGTCGAGCCCGTGGATGACGCGCGGCTCTCGAATCCGCCGAGCAATCCCGAACTGCTCGATGCGCTCGCCGCGAAGCTCGTCGAATACAACTACGACGTGCGGCACCTCGCCCGCGACATCTGCACGAGCGCCGCGTACCAGCGCGCGACTCGCGTGAATGATTCCAACGCGCTCGACGACCGCAATTTTGCCAAGGCCACGATCCGCCGCATGCGCTCCGAGGTGATGCTCGACTGCATCACGCAAGTCACCGAGACGAAGGACAAATACAAGGGTCTCCCGCTCGGCGCGCGTTCGGTGGAAATCGCGGATGGCCGCACGACGAGCTATTTCCTCACGACCTTCGGCCGGGCGGATCGCGAGGCGATCTGCTCGCGCGAGCAGGTCGGCCCGACGCTCAGCCAGGCGCTGCACATGCTGAATGGCGACACCGTCGAGGGAAAAATTGCCGCCGGCGGCGTCGTGGACAAACTCATCAAGTCCAACCGCACGCCGCGCGAAGTGGCAGCGGAACTTTACCTCCGCTGCTTCGGCCGCAACCCGACCGAGCAGGAACTCGTGAAGCTGGAGGAGCACTGGGGCGTGACCGAGGAGCAGCCGAAGGTGTACGCGGATATTTTTTGGGCGCTCATGAACGCGAAGGAATTCATGTTCAACCACTGATCGCCGCAAGCGGCAGGACGGCTGAGACGCGCGACGCGGAGGCTAATTCGCCGCGGCGTGAACGATTCAACATTCGTCGCGGCACGGCTGCGACTGCTGCAAATTCTCTGCTTATGATCTCCCCGCGCCTGTCCATTTTGGTTGCAGCTTTCGTGCTCGCGCACATTTGCACCGCCGCCCCCGCCGCCCCCGCCGCTCCCGCGCCGACGCCAGCGGTCGAACTCCCGGTTTTTTCCGATGGCCCTGCGAAGGGCCGCAACGCGCTTTATCAGTCGGAGAAATTTGACGCGTGGATCGATGCGAAGCTGCGCCTTTTCATCCAGCCGAAGGACGGCGGCAAAGCGGTGGGCGGAGTGCTGACCGGCTACAGCGTGTGTTATTTCAGCCTCGGCGATCGCAATTCGTGGCGCAATCCCGCCAAGCTCGAAAAAATTCCCGCGCCGACGCAGCAGGCGGCGAAAGTGGAGATCGCGGGGGAGTATGAGGAGGGCGTGAATTTCACGCACACGTTTGAATTCACGCCGGCGGGAGTGACGATGCTCGTCGTGATCAAGGACCCGCAAAATCCGAAGCTGCAGAAGCGCCCCTCGAACCTCTCTGCCGTCGTGATCATCCCCGCGGTGAGCGGCGCAACGACGACCACGCCAGCGGACAAGATTGCGGAACTCACGGCGGGGTGCTCAATGCGGGTCGGAAAAGTGGGCGAGAAGGCGCTCACGCCCGTGCCTTTCACCGAGCCGTTCAAAGTGCCGGTGCGGCCCGCCGACCGTTTTGAGACCGCCGGAATGTGGGGAGCGCGGAAGGTGACGATCCTCATGCCGCCGACGAAGGATCGCACGCATCCGCCGATTTACGCGGCGGGCGTGGTGGCGAGCTACACTCAGGCTCCGCCGTTCGCCGGATACTATGTCGCGCGCAATATTTTCACGCGCGAGAAGGACAAAAAAATCGTGATTCAGGTGAACTGACCGCGCGCATTTTCGCCACCACCGACCCCATTTTTATGAAAACTCCCGCGAAAATTTCCCGCCGCCGTTTTCTCGCCACCACTGCCGCCGCGCTCGCCGCCCCGCGCGTCCTCACGGCGCAGAAATCCGCGAAGCAACTCGTGATCGGCGAGGGCGAGCATCGCTACGAGGTGCAGCACAACTGGCCGCAACTGCCGGACAAATATTCGTGGCAGACGACGCACAACGTCGCGGTGGATGCCGAGGGCCTGCTCTACGTGATCCACGAAGGGCGCGAAAACCTGCCGGATCATCCGTCCATTTTTGTCTTTGACGCGGAGGGAAAATTCGTGCGCGCGTTTGGCAATCAGTTTCAGGGCGGCGGGCATGGACTCGAGGTGCGCACCGAGGGTGCGGAGCAGTTCCTCTGGGTCACGGGATATCAGCAGTTGAAAAATTTCGCGAAGCTCACGCTCAAAGGCGAAGTCGTTTGGGAGAAACGCGCGCCGATGGCGTCGGGCATTTACCCCGAGGGCGAAGACACGAAGCCTGCGAAACGCTGGGGACGCGATGCGTTCATGCCGACGAATTTTGCGTTCCTGCCCGACGGCGGATTTTTCCTCGCCGACGGCTACGGCTCCTATCGCATCCACCGCTACGACAAGGACGGTAAGTGGCTCGCGATGATCGGCGAGCCGGGCAAGGGCGACGGGCAGTTCAATTTGCCGCACGGCCTGTGGATTGATTCGCGTCCCGGCCGCGAGCCATCGCTCGTCGTCGCCGATCGCGCAAACAAACGGCTGCAGTGGTTCACGCTCGAGGGCAAGCATCTCAAGACGCTCGACGGATTTATTCTCCCGGCAAACATCGATCAGCGCGGCGATGTGCTGCTCGTGCCGGACCTCAGCGCGCGTGTCACGCTGTTGGGCAAGGACGACCAAGTCATCGTGCACCTCGGAGAGGATCCAGAGTGGCGCGCGCAGGTGCTGAAGGACGGAATGAAGATGCGCCGCGAAGACAAGGGCGAGGACTGGGTGGCGGGAAAATTTTTGCACCCGCACGACGCGTGCTTCGATGCGAACGGCAACATCTTTGTCGCCGAGTGGGTGAACACCGGGCGCATCACGAAGCTCCGCAAGGTGAGCTGAACGCGCATGGAAATAGCCCAGCGCTTCAGTGCTGGGAAAGCAGCGGTCGCCAAGGGCAAAGTCCCGCAAGGGACGGCAAAACCATTCTTTCGTCCCTTGCGGGACTTATTTTTTTCTTCTCGTGAAACACGGTGCTGAAGCACGGGGCTATTTCCGAATATCCGCTACGGCACCATTCGCCCGAGGCACTCGATGAGATAGGGGAGCAGTTGTTTTTTGCGCGAGACGACGCCGTCGAGCTGCCAGATGTGCGGGGCGTGCGCGACGGGCGACGCGATCGTGCGCAGGAAACGATCGTCGCCGCGCACGAGCAGCAGGCTGCTCTGCGTGGTGATGTCGGTGACGAGCAGCGCGGCGAAAAGCATGCCTTCGCGTTTTTGTTTCGCCTCGAGCGCGGCGAGGAGCGCGTCGCGTTTTTCCGGAAAGTGCGCAAAGGTAAGTTCCTCGACCTGTGCGACGACGAAGCGGTGGCCGTCCTCGGTGTACGGCTTGGAGTCGGCGGTGATCGCCTCCTCCGCGCTGAGCGTGAGCAGCGGGCTGCCGACGCTGAAAAGTTCGCGCGCAAAATCGTCCGCATTCACGCTGGCGGTCTGCGCGAGTTCGCCGTGGATTTTCCGATCAATGGCGGTCGTCGTGGGCGAGGTGAGGTTCAGCGTGTCGCTGATCAAGCCGGAGAGCAGGATGCCCGCGATTTTCTCCGGCACGGCGAGGCCCGCGTGCTGGAAATTCAGCGCGATGATCGTGCTCGTGCTGCCGACGGGGTTGTTCCAAAAATGCACCGGCACGCGACTCGTGAAACCGCCGAGGCGATGGTGATCGTAGATCTCGATGATGGGCACCTGGTCCGCGCCGCGCACGGCCTGATCGAGTTCGTTGTGATCCACGAGGATGAGCTGGCGCGGGATTTCGCGGATGAAATCCGACTTCGACAAAATGCCGCACAGCTTGCCGTGATCGTCCACGACCGGGAAGACGAACGCGCTGCTGTCCGCGGCCGCGCGTCGCGCCTCGGCGAGCCGCGTGTCTTTTTGAAACGACAGAAAATCCGTGTCGAGCATCCGGCCCGCGCGCACCGCTCCGCGGCTCATGAGCACGCTGGTCGCGGTGTCCGTCGGCGAGGAGAGGAGCGTCACGCCCGCTGCGCGCGCGGCGATTTCCACCTCGGGCTCGATGGCGTGCGCCCCCGTGACGACGACGGCGTGCGCGCGGAATTCGATCGCGAGCTGCTGGATGTGCGGACGGTCGCCGGCGAAGACGACGACCTTGCGGCCCTCGTCGCGATATTTTTTGAGCCGCGGCCCGAAGCTGTCCTGCCGCATCGCGCCGACGAGGAGGAAAAGCTCCTCCTCCGCAGTGGAGAGTTCGCCGCAGATGAGCTGGCCGCCGACGGTGCGCGCGATGGCGGCGAGCGAAGCGGTGACGATGCGCGCCGCGCTCGCCTCTTCCCGCGGCGGGAAAAGGTGGTGCATGATCTTGTAGGCGTTCAGCAGGCCCGTGCAGCGGTGGCGGTCATCCACGACGGGCAGGCCGCGCAGCCGGCGGCGGTCAATGAGCTGGATGGCGTCGTAAATCGGCGTGTCCACATGCACGCTCACGACGTTCGGCTGCATCACGTCGCTCACGCGCGCGCTCAGGTCGCTGAGCAGCACGGGCGGCTCGACGCCGAAACGGTGCAGCGCAAAATCAATCCGCGGATTCGTGGGCCCGCAGCGCGCGGCGATGACATCCGGCCAGCCGCTCAGACGCTTGAGTTCCGCGCAACCGATGGCCGAGCAGATGGAATCCATGTCGGGATTTTTGTGGCCGATGACGATGGTTTGCACGGCGCGGAGAAAAGCACGCTTTGTTCCACCGGGAAGGAGAAACGTCCGGCGCGCTGTGACTTTCCGGTGGCGAAGATTCAGCAATCGCGAGACCCGAAATTTTCATCGCAGCGCCGGTTGACGGCACGGCGAAACGGGCGCGGGCTGCGCGGCTTCAGGCCACGTCGAGGCGGTTTTTCAACGCCCACGTGTGCGCCTTGAGCGTGAGCTCGAACAGGTTGAAGGGCTTCGTGATGAAGTCGCTCGCGCCCTTGAGTTCGCCGCGCTCGCGGTTTTGCGCGGAGTCGTCGCTGGTGAGGAAAATGACAGGCGTCTGGCCGTGCTTGGGCAGGGCGTGGATGTGGGCGCACAGGTCGAGGCCGTTCATGTCGGGCAGGCTGAGGTCGAGGAGGATCACGTCGAAATGATTTTCCTGCAGCGCATCGAGGGCGGCGCGCGCGTCGGCGCAGCCGGTGGCGGCGACGTTCGCGGACTCGAGCGAGGCGATGATGATGGGAAGGAGATCCGGGTCGTCGTCCACGGCGATGGCGCGGGAGGGCGGGAGTTTCGCGGCGCGGGAGAGCACGTCGTGCGTGAGCAGGCGGCTGAGAAAATCGAGCGTCTGCATGGCGGTCTGCAAGGTGCGCGGCGCGACGGGGCCGGCGTGGTGGCTGGCGTCGAGGAGGAGCGAATTGAGATTCGCGGTGAGCGTGGCGACGGGATGCGGGCCGAGGATGGCGGCGATGCGCGACATTTCGCCGGAGCGCGCGACGAGATCCTCGAACGCGCGCCGGTCC
>JBBQJR010000007.1:0-24408 GCA_038326125.1 Chthoniobacterales bacterium | reverse complement strand
CTTGTGGGAGGTGACCGTGGTCACTGAGCCATTGTTTCCGTGGGTGATCGCGGTGGAATCGAAGTTCCAAGTATGGGTCAGGCTCCGGAATTTCCGCGGCACTCCGGCGAAGGGCAAAGCGGGATAGAGGAGCACGCCGGGAAAATTGACCGTCGTAGCGATCTTGCGATGCATGAGCCCCCGGACGACGGGCAGTTCGTAGGCAATGTCCGTCGAAGACGAATGGCCGTTTTCGCCGGCGAAGAGCACGCGGTATTGGTAGATGCGCTTGGACAGCAAGCCGGAGAAAATAGGTGACTGCATGTTGGAAGACAAAGCCACGGCAGTTCCCGATTGCGCAGGGTCGCCGGTGTAAGTCTTCTCGAAGGTGACCGTCACCCCCGTTTCCACAGGCGGATCCCATTCGACTTGGATTTGGGAAAGATCGGGGTCGCCGGGATTCTGGTCGGCCACTGGAAAGGTGATGCGGAGGCCCGAGGGCGCGGTCGGCGGCGCACCTTGGAGGGGATCATTCGGGTCAATTCCCATCTGATACGCTTGCGAGTAACTAAGCCCGCCCAGTGCGATGGTAAGTGCGTCCGACGGGTTGCGCGGATTCAGGCCGTGCTGGATTTCCCAGCCATCGGGAATGCCATCCCCGTCCGTGTCCGTATAAAAAGGGTCCGTCTGCAAGCGGACAAACATCCGGCTTCCACCCACATTGTTGAAATAGACGGGAAGGGAGACCGCATCATATCCTTGGAAGACCGTGTTGATATAGGTCCAGTTGGTCAAATCATCGGAAACTTCAACCAAGTAGGATTTGTCCGCCCGTCCCCACCAGGTGAATTGAAAATTGTTGTTCCCGAGCGAAATGAATCGGGAGCCTTCGTTCGGGTCCGTGACCGTCTGGGGTCTGGCCGAAAGCTGGAGCAGCAGCAGGCACAGAAGCCTGAGGAGCGCATTCTTCATGGCTGTCCTCCGGGGCGACTCTTTTCCGGCAGGGCAGGGCGATCGCCGATCCAATAGCTGATGATGGCATCCTTCGGCTTCGGCGGATGCTCTTTCAGCCATTGCTCCTGCGCGACGCGGGCAGCCTCCCGTCTGGCATAGTCATCCGCGATGCGCGCCGAGTTGGCGTCATAGTACGTATGAAGCGCATCCAATGCGGCGAGATCGCTTTCCCCGGGAACCAAACCCGGCTGATCTTCAACGACGAGATATTGCGCGTGATTCGGACTTAGCTGACTGAACTTATCCGGTGGAATCCGCGTGCCGCTTCGCGGCGCTTTCCCAGCCTCCGAAGCAGCCAGCCTGGCCGAGTCATTTGGTGCGGTAGTTTCATTCCGGACCGCCAGCAGGAGGGAATAGATTGTGTCGTCGCTGGAAAAAGTCACGGCACCTCCAAACAGGTTGAAATCAATGTTGCTGACCACTTTCCATTCCTGTCCGCCGCCCGTTCCGCAAATCTCCGTGAACTGGTGATCCAATACGACCGCCGAGAGGAAGATTACCTCGGACTTCTTTTGATGCATTGGCAGTTCCGCCCTCTCCGCCCCGCTGGCTTCTGCTGCTGCCGGTGAGGCCGACAGACGCGCAGCCAGTGCCACGGGCGGAAATGGCGGAACCACTTGGTTCAGGAAGACGGCATGATCGCCGAGATTGATCTTCCGTTGTCGAATGACGTGGAAGCTGATCGCGGGCGTTTCCGTTCGCGCAGAGAGTGCGGCAGCGGTGTCCCCCTGCGGACTCCCGGCAGATTGCCCGTGCGCCAGCGGCATGGCAGCGATGCCACAGATGATCACGGAAAAGAAGAGGTGTTGCATGGGTGAAATGGGCTCGTTCTGACGGAGGGGTGATGCGCGGAGCGTGGAATCCCGCCTCGCGTTTCCGAATAGCGAACAATGGCGGGTGCGCAAGGGGAAAGCCGAAAATTATACGCCCCAATGCGCCGTGTCCGATTTGGCGAATATCACGGCCTGATAGGGCGTGCCCCGACTTTCCGCAGAAGCCCGTGCCGTCCAGACTCTCGGCGCAAACGTCCGCCGCGAGCGAACCTCGCGTGGACTGACGCAAGAGCGGCTCGCCGAACTTGCCGACCTGAATCCGCGCACCGTGCAGAAAATCGAGGCTGGTGAGATCACCATCCTCGTCACCACGCTCATCCGTCTCCGCACTGCTATCGGCTGTGACTGGCGACTCCTCTTGGGGCCGTAACAGCGCAGGGTGATTCGCCGCGTCTACGCGCGCTCTTCCCCCGCGAGCAGCACGGGGCGCAGGCGTTGCAGGCCTTCGCCGAAAAACCGGTCGCGCACGGCGCCGACGTAGTGTCGTGCGACGCAGTCGTCGGCGGCATTTTTTCCGAGCGAGACCTCGTATGTTTTTGGCAGCAGCCCGCCCTTGCCGGCGCGCGAGGCGCAGAGCGCGAAGAGCGTCTGCTCGACCCGCCACAGATGGCCTTTGAGCGCGCTCGTCTCGCCGAGCACGCGGTCGCAAAATTCAAAATCAATTGCGTCCTTCGTGATCAGCCCGAGGCCGCTGTTCACCCGCGGCCAGAGCATCACGCCGAGGTCCTCGAGCGCCTCCTTTTCCGAGACGAGGCTGCCTTCCGCGAGGTCCTCGTTGAACCAGCATTCCTTCGCGCCCGTGCCGACCCAGTCCATGATTTCGCGCGGGTGGTTGAAGAAAAGCAGGTCGCTGTCGAGCATGATGAAACGCGACGACTCGCAGTAGTACGGCATGTCGAAAATCTTCAGCGCCAGCGGGTGCATGCCGCGATACTCATACGCGAAAGGGAGCGGCTTCAGCACGGCGTCGAGCGTCGCGTCCGCCTGCGCGCGTGGGATGATGCGCGCATTTTTAAACAGCGCGGCGAGTTCGCGGCGGATGTCTTCGGTGAGCGTGCCGTCGTCGTGAATGACCACGCTCCACGTGTGCTCTGTGTAGTGGAAAAAGCTCGCGAGCATCCACGCGCAAAGCTGCCAGTCCTTCTCCCCGGTGAGCACGTGGACGGGCACGGACATCGGCGCCTCGTTCCAAAACGGCCAGTTCCATTTTTGGATCAGCGGCCGGGTTTTGTAGTCGTGAAAGCTGGCGCTCCAGCCGCGTTTCAGGTCGCGCTTGAGCAGCCACCAGAGCCGGCCCGGTGAAATCATGTCTGCCGATGACGCTCGAAACCGACGAGTCTGGCAAGCGCGGCCTGAATGCGCTTGCGCACCGGTTGGCAGAGGAGCCACTGCGGGTGCGTGAGCAGCGCGCGGGAGAAGACGCGCGCGGTGCGACCGGGTGGCGTATTCTTGCCGAGCTGATAGATGTCGTAGCTGAGGTGCGCGCGGAGCGTGAGGCGTTTCCACGCGCCGATCGGCGCGCGCGCATCGAGATGCTGCCGGACGATGGCGCGGATCTCGTCGGCCACATTTTCCATCGCGGCGGATTTTTGCGCGGAGTGGATGCGGAAGCGCGCGAGCACCTCGGGGATGTGTGCGGTGCGCGCGCCGGCGATGATGCAGCGTACCCAGAAATCGTAGTCGAAGGCGAGATTCCACCGCGTGTCGAAGCCGTTCACTTTTTCCCAGAGCGCGCGGCGGAAAAAAACTTCCGGCTGCACCCATTGCCGCTGGCGCCACCACACATTGTAGATGTCCAGCATTTCCGGGAGCGAGCCGATGCGGCCGCTGTGAATGCCGGACGGTCTGCCCTCGCGATCAATCCATTCGACCTGGCCGTACACGAGATCGATTTCCGGATGCGTGCGGAAAAATTCCAGCACGCGCGCGGCGCACCCCAGCGAGAGCAGATCGTCGCCATTGATGAAGCCGATGATCTCGCCGCCCATTTCGCGGAAGGCGCGGTTGATCGCATCCGTCTGCCCGCCGTCCGCAGCGCTGCGAACGGTGTCGCCCTCGCGCGCAAACGCTCGCGCGATTTCCATCGTGCGATCCTTGGACGCGCCATCCTGCAGCCACCAGCGGAGATGCGGGCCCTGCGCATTCAGCGAGGCGAGCGTGGCGGGCAGAAATTCCTCCGCGTTGAACACGGGGAGCGCGAGCACGAGCTGTTCGGCGGGCGTACTCATGCGGCGGCGGCTTCCTCGGAAAGGGCGCGCACTTTCCACTCGATGCGCGGGCAGACGACGCCGGGCCACTGCTCGGGGAAATTCGACGACTGGTTGCCCGCGCCGGAAATCAGGAGGCTGAGAAAATTCCGCATGTGGATGAGGAAGCGCTCGCCGGGAATGTCGCACTGCACGCCAACGGTGTAGCCGCGGCGGTTCAGCAGACCGCCGGGGACGAGGCACGTCGTGCGGTAGCAGCCGGGCTCGTGGATTTCGCGTTGGAACTGGTGGTCGGTCGCGATGAATGCGAGCTCGCCCTCCTGCGTCGTAAAGGCGACGTCGAAACGCACGCCGCGCAGGCGGCGCTTCACGCGGTAGTCAATTTCGATCGCGATTGTCTGGTCGGGCTCGAAGGTCGTCCGCACCGCGCCGTCCGGATCGAGCAGGCGCAGGCGCAGGTAGGCCACGTCGTCGCACGAGGGCGCGTCCGCGCGATCCGTCCAGTCGAGTTCGCCGGCGACTTCATCCGGCACGGTCGTGGCGAGGTAGCGGCTGATGATTTCCGCGGGCGGCCCGTCCATCGTCGCGCGGCCGTTTTCGACCAGGATCGCGTGTTCGCAGAGCGCGCGCACCGCGCCCATATTGTGGCTCACAAAAAAAACGGTGCGCCCGTGCTGCGAGGCGACCTCGCCCATTTTGCCGAGGCACTTTTTTTGGAAACCCGCGTCGCCGACGGCGAGGACTTCATCAATGAACAGAATCTCCGGCTCGAGGTGTGCGGCGACGGCAAAGGCGAGGCGGACAAACATGCCGCTCGAGTAGTGCTTCACCGGCGTATCAATGAACTGCTCGATCTCCGCGAACGCGACGATCTCGTCGAACTTCGCCATGATTTCCCAGCGCTTCATCCCGAGTATCGTGCCGTTGAGGAAGACGTTTTCGCGGCCGGTGAGATCGGGATGGAAGCCCGTGCCGACTTCGAGCAATGAGGCCAGCCGCCCGCGGAGAATCGCGCGGCCGCTCGTCGGCTCCGTGATGCGCGAGAGGATTTTCAGCAGCGTGCTTTTGCCCGCGCCGTTGCGGCCGACGATGCCGACGACTTCCCCCGCCTTCGCCGAAAAGCTGATGTCGCGGATGGCCCAGAAGGTGTCGGGACTCGGGCCCTGGCGGTCCGGCACGACCGTGGATTTTTCCGAGCGAGGCGCGGCGCGTTTGCTCCGGCGGAAGCGCGAGGTCACGCGCTCCAGCGTGTCGCGCAGGCTCGTGGCGCCGATGCTGCCGAGGCGGTAGAGCTTGGAAAGGGACTGGACTTCGACGCGAGGTTTCATGAGGCGAGCACTTGTTTTTTTATCGCGCCGAGCCAGGGGCGAAACCACATCAGCGACGGGTGGCGGAGGGCTTCGACCACCAGCCGCAGCAGCCGCAGCAGCCGTGGGGCGCGTGATTTTTCCAAGCGCGAATGCAGCGCGCGGCGAACGAGAAACGCCTTCCGATGCTGCACAATTTCGCGGTGCAATTCCGCGCGCTCGCGCGGCGCGAGGCGGTCGGAATACGCGGAGGCGATGCGCAGTTCCTCCTCGAGAAAACGGAAGGCGTTGCCGTCCTTCACCGTTTTGCTCGCGGGGTGCCAGCGCCAGCGGCCGAGCACTTCGGGGATGCGCCGCAGCGTGAAGCCCGCGAAGTGCGCGCGCGTGTAAAATTCCATGTCCATCGAGTAGCCGAACGACTCGTCGAAGCCGCCGAGCTTCTCGTAAATCGCGCGGCGCATGAAGCACACGTTTGAACAGGGGAAGACGTGCTCCACCGAGCGCGACCACGGCGTCAGGATTTCTTTTTCGGACTTCGGCTCCTGCGGGGTGACGGTGCCGCAGTCCGCGTTCTCGTCGAAAATCACGGAGATGCCGCCAATCCACTGCGCCGCAGAATCGCGAAAAAGATCACCGACGCGCTTGAGCGAGTCGGGCACGAGCAGGTCGTCGCTGTTGAGATAGCACCACACTTCGCCGGTCGCGCGCGCGAGGCCCTTGTTGATCGCGTGGGACTGTCCGCGGTCCGGCACGCTTTCAAAATATGCGATCTGCGAAGCGAAGCGGCGGAGCACTTCCGCGGTGCCATCGTGCGAGCCGCCGTCCATCACGATGAGTTCGAGATCGGGGTATTTTTGATCGAGGACCGAGCGCAGCGTGCGCTCGATGAACTCGCCCTGGTTCAGACTCGGGATGATGACCGAAATGCGCGGCAGCGCGGGGATGGAAACGGCGTCAGGCACTGTCGGTCACCGTCCTTTCCGCGCGGCTAAATGCCATGATGCCGAGCAGCAAAAAGATGACGCTCGCGGCTGTGGAGATCGCGATCATGCCGCCGTTCCATTCGCCTTTTCCGAGCAGCGCAAAACGGAATCCCTCGACGACCGACGCCATGGGATTCACCCACGCGATCCACGCAAAATCGCCGTCGCCGCCGGTGAGCTTCGAGAGCGGATAGATCACTGGCGTGGCAAACATCCAAAGCTGCAGCACGATCGGCGTGAGGTGCGAGAGGTCGCGATATTTTGCGGTGGAGGCGGAGATGAGCAGGCTCAGCCCGAGGCTCAGCGCCGCGGTCACGAGCAGCAGCGGAAAGGCGAGCAGCAGGCCCGCGCCGAAGTGCAGCGAGGCGCCGCGCAGCGCGAACCACGCGGCGAACAAAAAGAAAACCGCGAACTGCAAGCCGAGCGCGAAGAGATTCGAGATCACGGTCGAGAGCGGCACCACGAGGCGCGGAAAATAGACCTTGCCGAAAAGGTGCGCGTTCGCGGTGAAGGTGAGCGCGCCGGTCGTCACATTTTGCGAGAAGTAGCCCCACGGCAGCAGCGCGCAGAGGTAGAAAAGCGTCGGCGGAATTCCGTCCGTCCCGATGCCCGCGACCTTGTTGAAAATCACGGTGAAGATGAGCGTGTTCAGCAGCGGCTGCAGGATGAACCACAGCGGGCCGAGCACGGTCTGCTTGTACTTCGAGAGAAAGTCGCGCCGCACGAGCACGAAGAGCAGGTCGCGATATTCCCACAGCTCGCGCCAGTCCACGCGCAGCCAGCCGGTGCGCGCCTCGATGTGGATCTCGTAGTCCGGCGGGATCCCGGCGGCGGGGCTGGTTTGCAAGTCGGGCATCGCGCGGGGTTACACGTTCCAATTCCAGCACGCCAGCCGCCACTCCTCGCCCTCGCTGGCGACCGCGCCCGCGTAGCCGAGCGCCGGGCACAGATTGCGCGCGGCGAAGCGCTCGGTGGAGGCTCTCAATCCGAGGCCGCTGCCCTCGGCTTTCACGCACGCCTCCTTGCGCGTCCACAGATCGAAAAATTTTCGCACGCGTTCCTGCGGCGGCGCGGTGCGAAGGTCCCACGTCTCGCGCGGATCGAAGTAATGCTCGACGATCGGATCGAACTCGATGTCGCGCTGCACGCGCTCGACATCCACGCCGACCTCGCGCCCGCGCGACACCGCGATGAGCGCGAGGTCGCCGGAGTGGCTGAGATTGAAACGCAGGTCGGTGAAAGTCTGCACGAGCGCGGGCTTGCCCATCGGGCCGGTGTGAAATTCCAGCGACTGCGGATCGGCGGAAACGTAGAGCCCGAGCACCATCCGCAGCGCGCCGTGCGCCGCGATGAAGCGCTCGCGATCCTGCGCGCGCGCAAATTTTCCCGCGCGCAAAATTTCGGCGCGAGAGAGCACGGCCTCCGCGCCCGAGAGGCGGATCGGATGGTCGAGCACCGCGCGCCAGAGGTGGATTTCGCCGGGCGCGAACTGCGGGCGGACGGGGCCGGCGGGCCAGTTAAGCAGTGGCTGGAGCATGATGAAGTGGGGCCTCGGCCCGCTGCAGGAGATCGCGCAATTTGGTCGCGGCATCGGCGGCATTTTCGCGAATGTAGGTGAGGTGCGTTCCGGGCAGGACGTGGGTTTCGAGCAGCGCGCCGGGAACATTTTCCCAGCCAAAAGCGGCGTGATGACGCGTGGATTCCGCATCGGTCAGCAGCGTGACGGTGCCGCGATACGACCGCACACGGTGCCGCAGCAGAGTCACCGGATAATCCTTCTGCCCGCGCGGATGCTGCGCGGCGGGCGACTGGAGCGTGGGCGGCGCGGCGGCGCGGCGGCGCAGCGCCTTGCGAAAAATGTAGGCGATCTTTCCCGCGAGTGGCAGCGCCGCCATCTCCGCGAAATGATGCGCGATTCGGCGGCGCAGCGTGAGCGGCGTGGCCTCGGCAGCGAGCTTGCGTGCCTCGGCGGTGAGGTAGTTTTGCAAATGATTTTCGGTGGGCACCACGGTGTCCAATAGCACGAGCAGCGCCACATTTTCACCGGCTTCGAGAAGTTGGCAGGCCATCTCGTGCGCGCAGATGCCGCCGACGCATTCGCCCGCGAGAAAATACGGCCCGTGCGGCTGGATGCGCCGCACCTCGCGCAGGTAGTCGGTTGCCATTTCCGTGACACTGGCGTGCGGCGTTTCGCCGGTCCCCGCGCCGCGCGCCTTCAGGCCCCAGATCGGCCGCGCGGGATCGATCTGCCGCGACAATTCCCCATACACGAGGAACTCGATCTCGCCTCCCCAGCCGCCGGCCACGAGGAACAGGGGACGCCGCGACGGGTCGCCGCGCTGCACGGAGACGAGAGACTTTTCCGCGACCGGTGGCGTCGCGCGTGCCGCAAGATATGCGGCCAAGCCGGCGATGGTCGGCGTTTCAAAAAGCCGACCGGCGGGAATCTCGACGCCAAATTTCTCGCGAATTTCGCCGAGCAGGCGCAGTGCGAGGAGCGAGTGGCCACCGACGGTGAAGAAATCCTCGAAGACCGATCCCGCACTGCGCCCGAGCACGCGCTCCCAGATCGTGGCGATGCCGAACTCCGTGTCGTCGCGCGGTGCGATTGCTTCGGCGGAAATTTCGCGCGCGCCCGTGTCTGGCGCGGGCAGTCGGCGGGTGTCGAGTTTGCCGTTCGGCGTGAGCGGCAGCGTGTCGAGCCAGACGAACGCAGACGGAATCATGTACGCCGGAATCCGGCTGGAGAGAAATTCTCGCAGCGCCGCGCTGTCGGTCTGCGTGCCGTTGCTCGCCACGACGAGGTATGCGGTGAGCGACTGAGCGGCGCCGGAAGTTGCCCGCACCGCGATGGCGGCATGGCGGATTTGCGGATGCTGCTGGAGTGCCGTCTCGATTTCGCCGGGCTCGATGCGGAAGCCGCGGAGCTTCACTTGCTGATCGATCCGGCCGAGAAATTCGATCGTCCCGTCCGGCCGCCAGCGCGCGCGATCGCCGGTGCGGAAAACGCGACCGAACGGCGTTTCGAGAAATTTTTCCGCCGTGAGTTCCGGCAGGCCGTGATAGCCGAGCGCGACGCCCGGCCCGCCGATGAAAATTTCGCCGGCGACGCCGATGGGCACGGGCTGCAAATTTCCGTCGAGCAAAAACACGCGCGTGTTCGCGATGGGGCGGCCGATGGGTATGCTCGCGCCCTCGACGTGGCGGATCGTGTGGCAGATGGCGAACGTCGTCGTTTCCGTCGGGCCGTAGCCGTTCACGAGCCGCTCGGCCGCGCCGTGCGCGAGCACCCGCCGCACACTTTCCGCATCCGCCGCTTCGCCGCCGAAGACCAGGATGCGCAGTCCGCCAAACATCGCGGGAGCCTCGTGCGCGAGGCGGTTGAAAAGCGAGGTGGTGAGAAAGAGCACGCTCACGCGGTGCCGCGCGAGATGCGCGGCCAGCGCCGTCGGCGAGAGCAGCACGTCGCGCGGCGTGACGACGAGTGCCGCTCCGTTCAGCAGCGCGCCCCAGATTTCAAAAGTCGCGGCATCGAAGCAGACATTCGATGCAAACGCGACGACATCCTCGGGCTGAAACGGCGCGTAGTCGTTGTTCACGACGAGCCGCGTGATGCCGCGGTGCGGGATGACCACGCCTTTCGGCACGCCCGTGGAGCCGGAGGTGAAAAGCACGTATGCCGGTCCATCGGCGCGCGTGGCTGGCAGGGCAACATCATCGGCAGCGTCGGACGCCGGCTCTGTGTCGAGGATGAAGGCGCAGGCGGACTGCATCGCTGTGAGCCGTGCCGCAGGTTCGTCTTGTTCGAGCGGGAGATACGCCGCGCCCGCCTTCGCGATGCCGAGCATTTTCACGACAAACTCGAGCGAACGCTCCGCGTGCAATCCAATGAAATCACCGGCGCTGATCCCGCGCGATTGGAGAAAGTGTGCGACGCGATTCGCCCGCGCATCGAGTTCCGCATACGTGAGTTTTTCCTCGCCTCGGACCAGCGCGATGGCGCTGGGATTCTGCTCGCGGATTTCCGCGAAACGCTCCGCCACCGTCTGCTCCGCCGGAAATGAACACTCGCGCCCGCTCCATTCGCCGAGAATTTTTTTTCGCTGCGCATCGCTGAGGATCGGCAGGCGCGAGAGCGACGTGGCCGGGTCCGCGACGATGCCGCCGAGGAGCAGCGCGAAACTTTCCAACATCCGCTCCGCCGTCGCGGGATCGAATTGATCCGCGCTGAATTCCAGCAGCGTGCGCATTCCGGCGGGCGTCTCCTCGATGAAGAGTGTGAGATCAAATTTTGCCGTCGAAACGGGCACGGGCTGCGGCACCACAACGGCATCACCGAGCACTGGCACCGTGGAGTCGGTCGGCATGAGCACAAACGCGATCTGGAAAATCGGCTGGTGACTCTGGTTGCGCACGGGATGCAGTTCCGCGACGATTTTTTCAAACGGCACGTCCTGATGCTGAAAGGCGTCGAGCACTGTCGCGCGCTCGCGCCGGAGCAGCTCGCGGAAAGTGGGATCGCCCGCGAGATCGCTCCGCAGCGCGAGGGTATTTAGAAAATAACCGATGAGCGCCTCGGTCTCGACATTGGGTCGTTGCGCGATGGGCGAGCCGAGGCAGATGTCCGTCTCGCCGCTCCAGCGCGCGAGCAGTGCCTTGAAGGCGGAGAGCGCGAGGATGAAAAGCGTGACGCCCTCGGCGCGGGCGAGGTCGCGCATTTGGGTTGTGAGCGCGCGCGGAATATCGCGCGTGACCAGACCGCCGCGCTGACTCTGCCGAGCGGGACGAGGCCGATCCGCGGGGATGGCGAGGGGCGCGCATTCGCCGCGGAGTTGCGATCGCCAGTACGCGAGGTGCGCCTCCATCGCGGGTGACGTAGATTTTTCGCGACCCCAGCATGCATAGTCGGCGTACTGCAGCGGCAGCGCGGGCAGCGTAGCTCGCTGGCCGAGATGCGCGGCGGCGTAGTGCGCGCTGAGCTCGCGCGCGAAAACCGCGAAGGACCAGACATCGAAAACGATGTGGTGCAAAACGATCAGCAGGACATGCTCGTCCGAATCGAGTCGGAAGAGCGAAGTGCGGAGCAGCGGGAGTTGCGAAAGATCGAATGGCTCCACCGCCGCGGACGCCAGACGCGCGGAAAGTTCCGCTTCCCGTACGGTCTCGGACATGTCCGCGAGATCGACCACGCCCAGCGCAATTTTCCACGGCGGATGAATCTCCTGCACGGGCCCGCCACCGCTCTCGCGAAAACTGGTGCGTAAGGTTTCGTGGCGTTCGATGATCTGTTCGAAACTCTCTTCCAGCGCGCCGATATCGAGCGCGCCGGTGATGCGGTAGGCGACCGAAATGTGGTACGCGGGATTGCCGGGCGCGAGCCGGTCCACGACCCACATCTGCTGCTGGCCCGCGGAGAGCGGCACTTGTCCGTGTGCCGGTCGCGGCGGGATTTTTTGCGTGGCCGCCGGCGGTTTCGCGGCCGCCTTGAGCCGCATTTCGAGCAACCGCCGCCGTTCGTCGGAAAGCGGTGCGGGACTATTCATGCGACCGTGCCTCGTGGGCGATGAGTTCACGCACCTCTTCGTCGGAGAGATTCGCGATGTCGCGGAAAACCCGTTCGCGGATGACCGCGCTGAGTTCCGCGATCGTGGGCGCCTCGAAAAAATCCCGGAGAGTCAGGTCCACGCGATACGCGGAACGCAGCCGCGCGACGATTTGCAGCGCGAGCAGCGAGTGCCCGCCGAGATGCGTGAACTGCTCGCGCAAACCGATGCTCTCGATGCCCAGCAGCGCCCTCCAAGTCGCGGCTACGGCCGACTCGATTTCATCCTGCGGCATTTCTGCTGCGTGCGAAGTATCGGCCTCGCGCAACGCAGTGCGGATGCGCGGCTTTGCGAGCAACGGAGTCTGCGCCGCGGATTGGGCGAGAACGCGGTCGAGATCTTCCGCACTCACGATGACCTGCGGGAGCCCGGAACTCAGCGCCCGGCGGAAAGCCCCGAGGCCGTCCTTCGTCGTGATCGCGTGCTTCAGCGCCTCGTCCTTCCAGTCTTCGACGCCCATCGCGGCCTCGAGTTTCGCGACGACGCCGACCTCTTTCCACACGGGCCAGTTGATCGTGAGCGTGCGATATTTTTCGCGGGAATTCGCCTGCGCGGCGAAGGCATCGAGGAAGCAATTCGCGGCGCTGTATTCCGCGTGGGCAAAGGGCGAGGTGAGGGCGGCGAGGGAGGAAAAGAGCACGAGGAAATCCGGCGTGAAATCCTGCAGCAGTTCGCGGAGCACGAGGGTGCCGCGAACTTTTGGCGAAAGGATCGCCTCGGAAGACGATGGTGTCGCCGCCTGAATCAATCCGGCGCGGACAAAGCCCGCGGCGTGGAGGACGCCGTGGAGCGCGCCGTAGGTTTGCCGCGTCGCGTGGAATACGATGCGCATGGCGGAGAGGTCGGCTACGTCGGCGACCATCACTTCGACCTGCGCGCCGAGGATTTCGATTTCGAGCAGTTGGCGAAGCGTCCGCGCGAGGTCCGGCGCGGTATCCGCGTGCTCGGCCAGATTTTTCCACTGCGCCTTTTCGGGGAAGGCAGTTTTTTTCGTGAGCACCAATCGCGCGCGGCACGTCTGCGCGAGGTGCTGCGCCAGCGCGAGGCCGATGCCGCCGGTGCCTCCGGTGATCAGATACACGCCGCGCTCGCGCAGCGGGGCGATGTGCTCGACGGCAGATGCCGGAAGTGTGATGGGCAAAAATTTACGCCGCCAGCGGTGCAGGCTGCGGTACGAGATCACTTCGCTCGCGGCGGTGCTCGCAAACTCGGACACGATCCATTTGCGGTGCCTATCTTCGATTCGCCCGTGAGCGGAGGCGCGTGGCAAATCGATGTTGAAGCACGCAATGTTGGGGAACTCTTTGGAAATCGCGCCGCACGGGCCGAGTACGGTCGCCGCCAGCGGAGTGAGTTCCTCATCGCCGATCACTTGATGCAGTCCGCTGGATACGACTGCGATTTTCACCGGCGAGGCGAGGCCGAGTTCGCCGTTTGCCTGCGCGATGTGCAGGAGGCTGGAAAAGCCGAGGTCCTGCGCCGCGTCTGCGGAAATATCGGCGGGAATTCCAAAACACCCGAGATGGACGAGGTGCAGAGGAGCGCCGGACGCAATTTCGATCCCACGGAAGAGACGCAGGCAGTCGGCGAAATTGCGCGGCGGGATCGTGATGGAGCCGTCGGCGTGGTGTGCGACGGCCGCGCCGAATTTCACGACTTGCACCGGCGCGCCTTCGCCGGTGAGCGCTTCGCGGAAGCCGTGATCGTCTCCGCGGGCATCGCAAAAAATGATCCACTGCGCGCCGGCGACTTTTGTTTTTTGCGCAGAGCAGATGGCAGCGGTGCGCTCCCATGACGGCACGTAAAACCAGCGATCAATCCCGCGCGCTTCGGATTCCGCGGCGAGGATCGATGAAACGTCCGCGCCCGAATTTTGTGCCGCGGCAAGCCAGTGAATGCTTCGCTCGAAGGGATACGTCGGCAGCGGGATTCGACGGCGTGCCGGGCCGCGCTGCAGCGCCGTCCAGCGAACCTCCGCACCGGCCAGCCACAGACGCCCGGCGGCGGCGAGGAGGACTTCCTCGTCCGGGACATTTTCATAGTGATGACGCATGCTCGCAATCGCGGGCACGGAAAATTCCGGCGGTCGTGCGGAATGCTGCTGCGCGAGCACGCCGAGCGTGCGACCCGGACCGGATTCGAGCAGCAGCGGGGCGGGCATCTTCCAAAGCGTTTCCAGCGCGTCGGCAAAGCGGGCGGGACGACTCGCGTGGCGCGCCCAGTACTGCGGGTCCGTCGCGTCTGCGGCGGTGATCCAAGTGCCGGTGACATTCGAGATGAACGGAATCTGCGGAGCGCTGAGGGTCACCTTCCGGACTTCAGCGGTGAAGGCGGGCACGATCGGATCGAGCAGACGCGAGTGAAAGGCATGCGTGTTTTGCACCGCCCGGTGCAGCACGCCGCGGGCGGTGAGCGTTTGAGCGAAATTTTCCACGGCCGCCGGCGGGCCGGCTACGACGCAGAGGCTCGGCCCATTGATGAGCGCGAGCGAAATGTCGCCGGAAAGCAGCGGCGTGAGTTCCGCTTCCGGGAGCGTGACCGCGAGCATTTTTGCCGGCGGCAGCGCGGCGACGAGTTGCGCGCGCCGCACGATGAGGCGTAGCGCGTCTTCGAGAGAAAATACGCCGCTCAGGCATGCGGCGACGTATTCGCCCATGCTGTGGCCGACGATGGCCTGCGGCTGCACGCCGAGATTCATCCAGAGCTGTGCGAGCGCCCATTCGATCGTGAACAGTGCGGGCTGCAAATGCTCCGCCTCGTTCAGCCGCCGCGTGTCGTCGTCGTCCGACGGCGCGGTGTTACCCGCGAGCATTTTTTTCAAATCAATGCCGTCCGCTGCCGCAGATTTTTTCCAGTCGCGATTTTTTGGCCACAGAATCTCGCGGATGTCGTGGCCGAGATGCGGCCGTAAAATTTCCGCGCAGCGATCCATCTCGGCGCGGAAAGTGGGAAACGTGGCGTAAAGTTCGCGCCCCATGCCGACGTAGTGCTCGCCGACGCCGGGCAGCAGCAGCACGACGGGACGTCGCGTGTCGTCGGTGAGCGTGCCGGCGAAGAGTCGCGCGGGCTTCGCCGCGAGTGCTGCGCTGGCGGCTTCACGATCCGTGGCGACGACGAACCGCCGGTGCGGCATGGCGCGACGACCGGTTTGCAAAGTGAACGCCGCATCGTCCAAATTCACTGCGGGATGCGACTCGAGAAATGCGCGGAGATTTTCCGCGGCTGCGGCCAGCGCGGTCTCGGTTCGCGCGGAGAGAACGAGGAGTTTCGGCCCCGGCGTGACGGGGGAGGGAACCGTGGCGGGCGCTTCCTCGAGGACGACGTGTGCATTCGTCCCACCCATGCCGGTGGCCATGATGCCCGCGCGACGCGGTCCATTTTCCGCGAGCCACGGCGCGAGCCGGGTGCAGACGAAAAACGGCGTTGCGGCGAAATCAATTTCGGGATTCGGCTGCGAAAAGTTCAGACTCGGCGGAATCTGGCGGTGTTGCAGCGCGAGCACGGTTTTGATCAGCCCGGCCATGCCCGCGGCGGCGTCGAGATGACCGACATTTGTCTTCACGGAGCCGACCGCGCAGAAACCGGTGCGGCGCGTGGAGGCGCGAAACGCTTTCGTGAGCGCGCGCACCTCGATGGGGTCGCCGACCGGCGTGCCGGAGCCGTGCGCCTCAAGGTAGCTGATGCTGTCGGCCGTCACGTCGGCATTGGCGAGTGCCTCGATGACGGCGTCGGCCTGGCTGTTCACGCTCGGCGCGGTGTAGCCCGCCTTTTCCGCACCGTCGTTGTTGATCGCGGAGCCGCGGATGACCGCGCGAATCGTGTCGCCGTCGGCGAGCGCGTCGCGGAGGCGTTTCAAAATCACGATCCCTCCGCCGCTGCCGAAGACCGTGCCGTTCGCGCCGGCGTCGAACGCGCGCACGTGGCCATCGGGCGACGTGACACCGCCGGGATCGGAAAAATAGCCCGCACGATGCGGCACGCGGACCGAGATCGCGCCCGCAAGCGCGAGGTCACTTTCTCCGCCGAGCAGGCTTTGCCGCGCGAGATGCACGGCGACGAGTGAGGTGGAGCACGCAGTCTGCACGGTTAGGCTTGGGCCTTTCAGATCGAGTTGGTACGAGAGGCGCGTGCTCAGGAAATCCTTGTCGTTCGCGATGAGCGTCGGGATGTAGTCCTCGGCAAAATTCCGGCTCAGGCCGACGTGCGAAAAATACGTATTCATCGCCGCGCCCGTGAAAACTCCGACGCGTGCGGAACCGCGCGCCGGGTCACAGCCCGCGTCTTCGAGCGCCTCGTGCGCGAGTTCGAGCAGGATGCGATGCTGCGGATCCATCGTGCGCGCCTCACCCGGCGTGTAGCCGAAAAATGCGGCGTCAAACGCGCCGGGATCGTCGAGCACGGGCGCGGCTTTCACATAGTTCGGCGCGGTAAGGTGCGACTCCGGCGCGCCGGAATTCACGATCTCCTCGTCGGTCAGCCGTGCGATGGATTCAACGCCTGCGGCGAGGTTGCGCCAAAATTCCTCCGCATTCCGCGCGCCGGGAAATCGGCAAGCGAGGCCGATGATCGCAATGTCAAAATCGCCGTCCATCACCGCGTCCCTCCCGCCGGATTTTGCGCGGCGTTCTTTTTGCCAAAGTCCGGCTCGGGCAGCGCGCCGCGGTCGGCCTTGCCGGTGGGGCTGAGTGGGATGGCCGCGATGCGCTCGCAGTGATTCGGCACCATGTAATCGGGCAGCTTGGCCGCGAGGTGAGTTTTCAAAAGCGCGAGATCGAGCGGCCGCCGCTCGACGATGTAGGCGATGATGAGCACGATGCTTTCCGAGTAGCGCTTCACCACGACCACGCAATCGGCGACGCCGAGAAATTCGCGAATCGTGTTCTCGATTTCACCGAGCTCGATGCGCAGCCCACGAATTTTCACCTGATGATCCTCGCGGCCGAGATACTCCACATTTCCATCCGACAGCCAGCGCGCGATGTCGCCGGTGCGGTAAATCCGCTCGTCCGGCGCGAGTGGATTCGCCGTGAATTTTTCCGCGGTCAGTGCGGGATTGTTCAGGTAGCCGCGCGCGAGGCCGACGCCGGCGAGGCACAGTTCGCCGGCTTCACCGATTGCGGCGGCGCGTCCGTCTTTGATCACGTGCAGGCGCGTGTTGTGGATCGGCCGGCCGATGGGAATTCGATCGATGTCGCTGTCGGTCGGGCAGTCGAAAAAAGTCACGTCCACCGTTGCCTCGGTCGGACCGTAGAGATTCGTGAGCCTCGCGTCGGACGCGCCTCCGCGCAGTGCGTTGAATTTTCGCACATGCGCTGGCAGGAGCGCCTCGCCGCTTGCGAAAATGCGGCGCAGCGAGGCGAGCCCGGCGAGCGTGGCGGCGTCGCGACCGTCGAGATATTCGAGAAAAACGTTCAGCATCGAAGGCACAAAATGCACGACGCTCACGCGTTGGCGGCGGATCGTGTCGAGGAGCACGAGCGGAATTTTTTCGCCACCGGGCCGGAGCAGGCAGAGCTTCGCGCCCGTGAAGGCCCACCAGAAAAGTTCCCACACGGAGACGTCGAAATAGTACGGCGTCTTTTGCAGCAGCACGTCATCCGCGCCGATGGGATAGGCGGACTGCATCCAGTGGAGGCGGTTCATCACCGAGCGATGCTCGACCATCACGCCCTTTGGCCGACCCGTGGATCCGGAAGTATAAATGACGTATGCGAGATCTTCCGCGCGCGCGAGCGGCGGCGGATTTTCGTCGGGCCCGGAGTACGTTGCGTGATCCTCCAGGCTGATGATTTTGCCGTCGAAGGAAGCGAGCCCCGCGGTTTTCTCCTGCGTGAGCAGCACGCGCACGCCCGCATCCTGCAGCACGTAGCGGATGCGTTCGGGCGGATTGTCGGTCGCGATCGGGAGGTACGCGCCGCCAGCTTTCAGGATGCCGAGCACGCCGATGATCATCGCAAAGGAACGCTCGACGAGCAGTGCGACAATGCTGCCCGGCCCGACGCCGGCCGCGCGCAGCAGGTGCGCAAGCTGGTTTGCCTTCGCATTGAGCTGCGCAAAGGTGAGCGTCGGCGTGCCGAAGGTTTTGTCGTGCTCGCAGATGACGGCGGTGGCGTCGCCGCTGCGGAAAACCTGCGCTTCAATCAACTCGTGCAGCGTGACGCGATGGGGAAACGGATGCGCAGTCGCATTGAAATGCGCGATGCGTTCCTGATCCGATTCTCCAGCGGCAATGATCTGAGTTTCCTGCATGAGTGGCGTGAAAATTTAGCCAGCAGAACGTGGTGCGGCTTCGACGAAGGCGCGACCCAGAAGCTCCTCGTGGATTTGCGTGCTGCCCTCGATGAGTTCGAGAATTTTGGCATCGCGATAAAATCGGGCGACGGGCGCATCTTCGCGACAGCCCGCGGCACCCCAGATTTGCACCGCATCGTTCGCGGCAAGCACGGCGGCTCGCGATGCAAAATATTTCGCCACGAGCGTCTGGATGAAAGCCTCGGGCAGCCGGTCGTCCGTCGCGCGGCAGGCGGCGAGACAGAGCAGTCCGGCGGCGTGGAGGTCCGTGCCCATGCGCGCGATCATCGAGCGGATGGTGCCGAAGCCGCCCACGGTTCCGCCGCCGATTTTCCGCGTCGCAGCGCGCCCAGTGGCTTCCTCGAAACAACCGCGCAGCAAACCGGCCGCGGAGCACGCGGTGCTGATGCGACCGAAGTGCAGGCCGACAGGCGCGATGTAGCTGAGCGCCGCGCCGGGCTTTCCAAGCAGGTCATTTTTTGCAACGGCCACATCAGTGAACGTGATCGTCGCGAGTCCCGCCGAGCGATAGCCGAGCATCCCGGTGATTGGCTCGATTTTCACTCCGGCGGAATCGCGCGGGATGAGACAAGCGAGCGGCTGTGATCCCGCATGGCCGATGACCAGCAGCACGCCCGCGGTCTGGCCATACGAAATCCACGTCTTCTGTCCGTCGAGGCGAAAAGTGCCGTCGCTGCATTCCGTAAAGCGGCTCGTGAGCGATTGCAGATCGCTCCCGCCGCCGGGCTCGGTCATCGCGAAAGCTCCGATGATTTCGCCGCGCGCAAGCGGCGGAAGCCAGCGGTTTTTCTGCGCCTCGCTGCCCCATTTGAGCACTGTCATCGCGACCATCGCCTGCACGGTCAGCAGGTCCGTGAGCGCGGCACTCTCGCGACCGAATGCCTCGTTCAGCAGGCCAAAAGTCACGGTGTCCCAGCCGCGCCCGGCCAATTTTTCCGGCACCATGCTGCCGAGCCAGCCGGTGTCGGCGACGAGTTTCACCGTGACGTCCGGGATGCATTCCGCGCGATCCCACTCCGCTGCAAACGGCGCAATGTGCCGCGACGCAAAGTTGCGAAACTCGCGCTGCCGCGCCTGCTGGATTTCCGTGAGAAAGCTCTGCATGGCGCGGGATCAGGCAGCGGTGGGCAGCGCCTGCTTGCGTGTCACGAATTGCGCGGATGCCTCGATGGATTTGAAATTGGCGATCTCGAGATCATCCGCCGTTACCTCGATGGAAAACGTCTTTTCCAGAAACGTCATGAGTTGCACGGCGAAGAGTGAATTCACGATGCCGCTCTCGAAAAGATTGTCGTCATCCGCGAGGTCCGGGAGGTGGATCGAGGCGAGGATGAAGGCGCGGATTTTTTCGCGGATCAGTTTTTCGTCGGTCGTGATCATGGATTTTTTTCGAGGGCTACGCTTCGGGGTAAAGATGAAAGCCGCGGCCGGTTTTGCGCCCGAGATGGCCGTCGGCGACGAGCTTGCGCAGCAGCGGGCAGACGCGGAATTTCGGGTCTTGGAATTCCTCGAAAAGCACGTCGAGCGAGTTCGCCACGGTGTCGAGTCCGATCAGGTCTGCCGTTTCCAGCGGCCCCATTTTATGGCCGAAGCACTGCTTGAAAATGCGATCAATATTCTCCGCCGTGGAGACTCCATCCTGCAGCACCGCGGCGGCTTCGTTCATGAAAAGATGCGAGATGCGGTTCGACACGAAGCCCGGTGAATCATTCACGATGATCGCCTGTTTGCCGAGCTGTGCGAAGAGCGCGAGCAGCTTCGCGACCGTCTCGTCGGACGTCTGGACACTGCGGATCACTTCGACCGTCGGCATAAGGTGAACGGGATTCATCGCATGCAGCCCGATGACTTGCGCGGGCCGGCCCGTGACCGCGGCGACGCGCGCGATGGGGATGCACGAGGTGTTCACGCCGAAACAAACTTCCGCCGGCATGAGCGCATCGAGCTGCTCGTAAATGGGCCGTTTGATTTCCCATTTCTCCGGCACGTTCTCGATCACGAATTCGCACGATGCGACATCGCGAAGTTCGCGCGTGAAAGTGATCCGCCGGAGCGCTTCCTCAGCCGTCACGCGCGGCAGACTTTTGGAAAACATCGGCGCGAAACGGATCGCTTTCAGCACCTCGTCTTTCGCTCGGGCGAGCGCGGTTTCCGAGATGTCCACGACGACGGCATTCAGCCCGTGCAGGACGAGATCGGTGACCACGCCGGTGCCGATGGTGCCCGCGCCGATCACGCCGATGGTGGCAAATTTCATGTCAGGCGATCCTCCGGCGGATGAGTTTCTCGCGGCGCTGGCGGCCGCGCGCTTCGGCGCTGCCGGCCGTGGCTGAGGCGCTGGCGGCATCATCTTCCGAACCGCCGAGCCGCGCGGCGAGGAGGCCGATGGTCGGGCATTCAAAAAGGGTGATCAGCGTCATGTTCGTTTTCAGTTCCTTGCGGATCATCGCGACGACCACGACGGCCTTCAGCGAGGTTCCGCCGACGTCGAAAAAATTCTCGGTGAGGCCGATGTGCGCGCGCCCGAGCGCCTTCGTCCAAATCTCGGACAGCGCACGTTCGATCTCGCTGGCGCTTTCCGGAAAGCTGGTCGCATCGGACGCGGGTGCCGGCGACCCGCGCCGGCGTGACTTTTCCATCGCCACGACCACGGCATCACTCGTGTCCAGTTCGTCCCCGAGGTGCTGCATCGCGGCGGAAAAATTGGCATCGCGAAATGCGCTGCGACCGCGCGTGACGTTTTGCCCGGCGTCCGCGGTCATTTCCGAGATCGTGCGCCCGGCGTGCTCGTCCGGTGCGTAGCGGAGCGCCGCGAGTTTTTCCGCAGAAAGTTCGAGCACAAAATCGGACGCAGCGATCGTCGCACCGAGATTGCCGAGGAATGTCCGTGCGGGCTCATTGCGATCCGTGCGGCGATACGGCAGCGCGATCGTTATTTTCCCCTCGTACTGCGCCTGCTCCGCGAGGGCCGCGACCATGCGGTGCTCGACGCCTTTGCCCAGCGCGCGGCAGCTCAAAAGCAAAGTGTCCACCTCGACCCGATCCGCGGCGGCGGTGAACAGGATCGCGCCGACGAGGCCGTAGTCACCGAAGCGATCGCGAACCGAAGTCACGAGGCATCGGCCGCGGGTTTGCAGGAAGTCGCGGACCTCGCTTTCCGTGCGCCGGACCGAGGTGAAATTGAACTGGTTCGTCCGCAGCGTGAGCTGAGCGACGCGCGCGATTTCGTCGTCCGCCGGCGCGCGCACCTCGACGTGCAGCTCCAGGCCGTCGAGAAAATCGCGCAGCGTCGGCGCGACGGTTCGGACGGCCTCGCGATCGGCATTGGCTCGATACCACGCGCTGCGCGCGTCGTCCTCGCGCGTCGTCGCGGCACGGTCGAAAATCCACAGGCTGTCGAGGAATGCGGGGATGCGCTCCGGGTCTTGCGGGAGTTGCAGCGCGGTCACCTCCGGGCAGGCGGCGCGCACGGTGGCGCACTCAACGGGATTGTCGTCGAGGAAGACAAAAGTATCGAGGCTCACATTGAATTGCGCGGCGAGCGCGCGCAGGTTGTCGGGCTTGGATTCCCAGTTGATCCGCCAGCCGGCGAGGTGCTCGCGGCGCAGCGGCATGTCGGTGCGGCGGTCGAAAACTGCGAGCACATCCGCCTCGCGATTTTTGCTGCACAGCGCGAGCAGCACGCCCGCACGCATCTGCGCGATCATGAATTCTTGCAGCCGCCGAAACGCCGGCGTGAGCACGACGCCATCCGGCCCGTCCTCCGCGCACAGCCCCTGCCAGAGCGTGTGGTCGCAATCGAGCGCGATGACTTTGATCGGCGGCGCGCCGATGGAAAAAATCGCGCGCGAAAGCGCCGTGCCGATGGCCGCGTAGCCCTCCGGCGTGAAGGGCATGTGCCCGAGGCTCCGGCCGTGCGGGTCGTGAAAATCATGCGTTCCGTGCCGGACAAAAATCTCGCGGGAACTGATGCAGCGAATCTGCGCATGGCGCGCGGCACTCGCGAGGAGTTGGCGCTCGGCTTCATCGAGCGCGGCATCGCTGCCGGCGCGCGGCGTGATCGCGAGAATCAGCGGATTGCCCGCGGCGGCGGCGAAGGTGTCGAGGGCGGCGGAGAATTCGGCGACCTGCCGCGGCAGGCCGTCCGCAACTTTTTCCGCAGGCGCGCGGCGGGTGGCGTACACATTGAAAAGGCCGGATTGTTCGAGCAGTTTTTCCTCGACGACGGCGCAGCGAAAGCCGCGGCGGGTCAGTTGCACCTCGACCGATTTCACGGCGGCGCGCGTGCGGTCATGCACCTCGATCACGAGCTGCTCGATCAGCGGCCAGTGCGCCTCCTCGATGCCCTGCAAAATCCCCAGTTCGCTTTTCTCCGCGTCAATTTTCAGCAGGTCAATTTTGGTGATGCCGTGCTCGCGGATGATGTCGGAGACCGTGGTGAGCGGGCACTCGATGGTTTGCGCGTCGAGGCGGTGCGCGGTGATTGCGGCGATGTCCGCCTCGCTCACGGGCGCGGTGCCGGCGAGTTCGCCTTGCAGGACATTGCGCGCGACGGTCTGCACGGCGGCGCGGTCCTCGCGCGCGTCCGGGTGGAAGCTGGAGAAGACCGACGAATGCTCGTAGAAAGTGAACGGCGCGCGGCCTGTTTTTTCCGCCACACCGGAGTTGAAAGCGCGCACGCGGGCGGGATCGCCGTACGCGGCGCAGTTTGCGCGCAGCAGATCGAAGACGCGCGGCGACGGCTCGAAGGCGAAGATCGCCGGGTCCGCGCAACGGCTCATCACGAAGAGCGAAAAGAGGCCGATGTTTGCGCCGATGTCGATCACCGTGGCGCGGTCAGAGAGCGTGATGCCGTGGCGCAGGTAGCACTCGTCCTCGAAAATTTCGCGCCAGACATACTCCGTCTCGTGGCGGTTGAGGTGGGCGATTTCGAGGCCGTTAGGCAGCATGTGGCGCGGCCGGTTGCCGAAGCACGCGGTGGCCCGCACGGAGTCGGGAGCGGGCAGGGCGCGGGGACTTTCGCGCTGCCAATCTTCGAGGGAGAGGACGAGGAGATTGATGCCGTCGCGATTGCGGCGAAAGGCGCCTGACGGATCGAGCAATTGCTGGAAGACCTGATTGTAGGGCGCGAACTCCACGCTGACGGCGCGGCCGAAATGTGCGGCCCAAAAGCGCAGCGAATCCTCCAGCGGTTCCGCGGTGAAAGTTGCGGCGACGCAGACGCGCGTGACTGCGGCAGGAGCGGATTCGGCGGACGACGGGCGTTCGAGGAATGCGAGCGTCACGCCGGAAAACTCGCAGAGCGTCCGGCCGGATTCATCGGCGATCACGACGGAGCCACGCAGCGTGTCGTCGAGCGCGCCGGTTTTGTCTGGCGATGCGATCACGAGATGCGGCCGCGCCTTTGCGTCCGGGAAAAGATCGAGGCGCGCGATGGACTTGAGGACAAAGGTGCGGCCCTGCGCGAGCGTGGCGGCGGCGAGGATTTGCGAGGCGGAGTCGAGGAGCGCGGGCGAGAGAAAGTCCGAGGCGTCCGCAAAATCCGCCGCGGCGAGACGGCCCACGATCTGCGAACCCGAGCGCGAGATTTCCGCGAGCGTCTGAAAATGCGGGCCATACTCGTTTCCGTTCGCGCGAAGCTGGCCGTAAAATTCTGCGCCGCCAGACACGTGCTCGCGCTCGCTGAAACGCGCGCCGGGCGGCCGTTCCGGACCGGCGCTCGCTGCGGGCGGATCCACCCGCATCCGCGCGCATCGATGCGTCTCGCGCGCGGCTTCCGCGACCTCACGCGTCGCCTCGAAGATCTCGTAGCACACGCCGCCGCCGGCGCATTTTTCAAAGCGCACGGTGAGCGTCGTCGGGTCGTCACCGAGCAGCACCGGCTTCGCAAATTCGATGTCGCGCAGCCCCGTCGCGTCGTTCTGAAAAAAGTCGCGATGCAACTTTCGCACGAGCGCGAGGTGAAAGGCGCCGGGCACTACCGCCATTCCGTGAAAACCGTGATCCGAGAGCGCGGGAAAAAGGCGCGTGCCGAGGACAAACTCCGTGGTCCACGATTGCACCTCAGCGCCTGTGGCGAGCGGCGGCGCAGTCGGCGCGGGCAGCCAACGGGCGGGATCGGGCGCATCCCTTTCCGCACGAGCGGCGCGGTCTGGCTTCGGTTCGGTCCG
>JBBQJR010000006.1:0-24872 GCA_038326125.1 Chthoniobacterales bacterium | reverse complement strand
GTCCAGGGTGATGAGACCGAAACCAAAACTACATCCCTAGCCGCGGTCGCCGAGGTGACGAAACCGAACGACTCTGCACCGATCGCGGGCTGGCCGCTCTTGGCTGGCATCGCCGCTGTCCTCGCCGTGATCGCGAGATGGTTGATGGTGCGCTTGCGGGACAGCAGCCGTAGTCGGATGTAAATTAATATGCCCGATCCCCAAGTAGACCTCACTGCGATCCAGTCCCACACGGCCGTGCTTGCAGGGACGGTAAGCCGGCACGTTGTGCATGCATGGAGGTGCAAGATGTGGAGCGCGGCGATTGCGGCGGGTGTGGTTTTGCTGGCCGCGGGGAGAATGCAGATGGTGCCGCTGTCTTGGGCGGCCGGGATGGTGCTGCTGCTGGCTTTGGCGGATGCGGGGCAGGTGGCGATGGCGCGGGTGTTCACGGATTCCTACAATCGCTTCATGCAGAAGCTGCCGCTCAATGGCGGGAATGCGATGAAGGCGGAGGAGTTTGTGCTGCCGGCTCCCGAATTGGGCTGGCGGGATGCGGGGAAGGTGCTCGGGGCGCTGGGGTCGTTTTCCGTGTGGCCTTTCTACGCAGCGCTCCTGGCGCTGCTCGTCGCCTTCCTTGTCGCTAACACGCCGGAGAGCGGAGGGCGGAATGCGGAGAGCGGCAAGCCAGCAATCGTGACCGGCACCAAGCACTCGGCGGGCTGCTCCGCGGGCGGCGGCTGTGGGACGAGCGGCGGCAGCGGCAGCGGCGGCTGCGGGGCGAGCGCCGGCAAAGGCTGCGGCTGCGGCAGCGAAGCGAAGGTGAAGGTTGCGACGCCCGCCACCCCTCTAATGCCGGCGGTGAACATGGCCCGCCAGCCTGCGAGGCCGATGCCCCAGGGCGTGAATGGGCTGCCGCCATTCCCGATTCGCACGACTCCGCTTCCGTCCCCAATCCTTTCGCCTTTGCCCGCTTCCGCCCCGAGGCAGGTGCCTGGGCAGATGCCGGGGCAGGCGACACTCCCGCCGCCCGGCGCACCGTATCTGAGCGCCCCGCCCCGGTTCCCTTCGCGCAACGGCGCGTCGCCGGCCAAAATCGCGCCGGCGCAGAATGGCACGCCGCCGATTCCGAGTGGGGCCGACCCGACCGGCGAACGCGGCCGAGGCGGGATCGAGAATGGCACGCCGCAGATTCCGGCCATCCCTGCCGCGCCCTCCAAACTCTCCGAGCCTCCTGCGACTCCCGCACCGCCCGTTTCCCCGCCTGCGCCTGCGTCGGAGAGCAAGCCTGCCGAACAGCCGTGAAAGGAACTGCGGGCGGGGGATGCACATCCGCGCTGGAGCTTCGCGTGCTGAAAGCGCATACTGGCGGGGTGCAAAAAATCAGCCTCGCCAATCGCCAGCGCCGCGTGCGTTTCGAGGTGAAGGGGCTCCGCGAGCTTGCGGCGGCAGCGCTCGCGGAGTGCGTGCGGCACTCGGGCGATGGGAAGTTTGCGCTCGCGCAAATCCCGGAGATCGAGGTGGCGGTGGTGAGCGATGCGGTGATCGCGCGCGTGCATGCGGAGTTTATGAAGGTGCCGGGGGCGACGGATGTGATCACGTTTGCTCACGGCGAAATCGTGGTGAGCGCGGACACGGCGCGCGCGCAAGCGGCGGCGCGCGGGCATGGCGTGGTGGAGGAGCTTTTGCTCTACCTCATCCACGGGCTGCTGCATCTGAATGGCTACGACGACATCGCGCCGCGGGACCGGACGAAAATGCATCGCGTGCAGGATCGAATTTGGCACCGGGTCCTCGCGGGCAAGGTCTCGCAGCCTTGAACATTGGGCGAAGCAGGAAGCCCTGAAACTTCGCTGGGGATTTCTGAATTCCTGCGTTGCGAGAAGAGCTGACGCGCCTGCGGAGGGTGGGTGCGGTGCTCCGGGAAATTCCTGCTTTGACATGAGTTCGAATTTGAGCCTGTGCGCGTGACATTGATCCCGGAAAATCTGCCGTGCAAAATGCGCGGCAAGGCATTCTAATTTCGGGACCATCCCATGAAACCCATCGTCCTCCCCCTGATCGTTGCGGCGCTGTCCGTGCCCGCTTTTGCCCAGCTCACCGACGCGCCGCCGGTGGACATGAAGCAGGTGCTGCGAGGGCTGAAGCAGTTTAAGGAGCAGAATGAGACGGGGCTGAAAACGAGGCGCAATGCGGCTTACAAGCAGATCACCTCGGCGGCGGCGTCGAACGAGGCGGCGGCGGCCCTTTGGACGAATGCGGTGCTGGCGGTGCAATTTGCCGGGGTGGATCACCAGACCGCAGCAGTGCGCGAGTGGCTGAAGGGCGAGGGCGAGGGGCTGAAAGCGAAAGAGGCCGCGAATGCCGCGCGACTGCATCTCGTGTGGCTCGGTCTCACGATCCAGCATTCGGCGGGCGCGGAGACGAAGGATCTGTTGCGCAGCGTGATTGATTTCACCAAGCAGCTCGAGGCGGACGACGCGGCGATCGGAAGGGTCGCGGAGCAGATTGACAAAGTGAAGGCGGCGGGCACGGCGAAGCGCCCGGCGGCGGCGAAGGGGCTCGCCGAGGACACGCATGCGAAAAAAATGCACGACACGATTTTGAAGACGCCGGTTTCGAGCAGTCCGGTCGCGCAGAGCCTGCAGATCGCGGACATCCTCGGCGAGTCGGGCAAGCGGAAGAAGAAGGGCGAAGACGCGGGTGACGGCGGCTGGGAGCCGGTGCCGGGCAATGTGAATGGAATTTACAACGCGATCATCCTGCCGGAATTCCGCGACACGCGAGACCCGCGACTGATGGATTACTGGGACATGATGCTGCGCAAAAGCCAGGAGAGCATTTACGCGGGGATGCCGGCATTTGACGAACGCCAGATCACGCAGGTGAACAAGCCCGCGATGCTCTGGTCGCGCGCGCAGGATATGCTGCTCATCGGCCTGAAAAATCGCGCCATCACCGAGATGTTCAATCTCATCAAGACCTATCCGCAGCACCCCGAGGCACCGCAGTGGATCAAGCAATTCGAGCAAATCCTCACGCCGACCGCGGCGGCGTCGGCGAGCACTTTGAATCGCGGCTCCGTGGCGCCGCCGTCGGAAATCCCCGCGGCGACAGGCGCGGGAAATCCGCCCACAGCGATCGTCATTCCGCCGACACCCGCCGGCGCGCGGTGAGCGGACGGCGCACTTTTTCTCCGCCATGCCGAGCATCCGAGGAATGAAGCCCACGCGCTCCGCGACGGGTGGCGATGTGCTCACCGAGGAGGAGACGCGCACGGAGGAAACGCTCGACGTGCCGTGGAATGTCGTGGTGCGCAACGACCCGATCAACCTGATGGAATACGTCGCGCGCGTGTTCATGGCGGTGTTCGCCTTCCCGCGGCAGAAGGCGGAAGTCCACATGCTCGAGGTGCATCAAAAGGGGCGCTCGATCGTGTGGACGGGCACGCGCGAGCGCGCGGAGCTTTTCGTGCAGCAACTCCACACCTACCTGCTGCTCGCCAGCATCGAAAAGTCCCGCTGATGGAAATCCACGTGAGCGAGCGCGGGTTTGTTTTTGCGGAGATGGAGTCGCTCATCGCGGAGTTGCTCCGCGGACTTCCGGCGTGCGCGGACCCGGATGACGAGGCTTCGCGGCAGCGCATCTTCAGCACGCCGACCGGCGGTGCGGACGCGGAGGCGGATCGTGAGTGGCGCGAGGAAGTGGAGCCGGACTTGCGGGAACTTTTCCAGTCGCACGTGGATGTCGTGGCGGCGGATGTCGCCGCGATCCGGCAGAGCGGCGAACGCTTCACGCTTTCGATTTCCGCGGAAAATTCGCGCGCGTGGATCCACACGCTGAATCAAGCCCGGCTCGCGCTCGGCGCGCGGCACGGTGTGACGGACGACGACACCGCCGGCCACCGCCGGCCACGCGGGCCGAAGGCGTTTGCGATGATGCAGATTGATTTCTACGGGATGCTGCTGAGCGCGATTCTTGAGCGCACGGAGCTTTGATTTGCGGGTCGGGGGAAAGTTGAACTACGAAGGGCACGAAGGACACGAAGAGGATCGCGGGCAGAGATTTTTCACGCAGTCATCTCCTTCGTGTTCTTGGTGCCCTTCGTCGTTAAAATCCTGCGCGCGGATTCGCGGGAAAGTTTGCCTCGCGCGGCGGCGGCGGATTACCTCGCGGGATGAAGCCGCTCCTCCTGCTCCTCGCATTCACCGCCACCATTTTCACCGGCCCGATTTTCGCAGCCGACAACGAACTCACCGACGCCGAAAAATCCGGCGGCTGGAAATTGCTTTTCGACGGCAAGGACGCCGCTGCGCAATGGCGCGGCTACAAAAAAGACAAGCTCCCGGATCAGTGGATCGTCGAGGACGGCACGCTCGTGCGCAAAGGCGGCGGCGACATCATCACGAAGGACGAATTCGAGAGTTTCGAGCTGAGCATCGAGTGGAAAATCACGCCCGGCGGCAACAGCGGCATTATGTTCAAAGTGCAGGAAACGGCCGGCCCGCCTTGGAACACGGGGCCGGAGGCGCAGATTCTCGACAACGACAAGGGCCACGATCCGCAGCGCGCCGGCTGGATGTACGGCCTCTATCCCGCGAGCGTGGACACGACAAAACCGGTCGGCGAATGGAACCATTTCGTCCTCAAATGCCAGAAGACCGCGGCGGGCACCTTCCAGTGCGAGCACACGATGAATGGCACAAAATACGTGGAGTACGAGATCGGCTCCGCGGACTGGAACGAGAAGGTGGCGAAGTCAAAGTTCGGCAAATTCCCGATGTTCGCGAAGCACGCGAAGGGTCACATCTGCCTGCAGGATCACGGCAACGAAGTCGCGTTTCGGAACATCAAAATCCGCGAGCTGCCAGAGGCAAAGTGAAGCCCCGTGCGGCTACTTCGCGTCTTCGCCGGCGGCCGGGTTGACCAGCGGAACGGCGAGCGCCGGCGGTGAAGTGGCAGGCGAACCAGGTGCGGCGATGGCGTCGCTGAGTTTTTCAAACGCGTGCTCGAGCAGCGTCTTCGAGTCGCTCCATTTGCCGAGCCTGTCTGAGTGCATCACCACGGAGATGGCCTCTTTTCCGGCGCGGAGGGCGCAGCTCACGAGCACATGCTGCGCGGGATTCGTGAAGCCCGTCTTCACGCCGATGCAGCCGGGCATCATCGCGAGGAGCCTGTTGTGATTTTTCAGCACGACCCACTCCGCGCCGCGCGTCATGCCGACTTCCGGCGTGGCGACGATCTCGCGGAAAAGCGGGTGCTGCATCGCCACGCGCGCGATCGCGGCGAGGTCGCGCGCCGTGGTGAAGTGATGCGGGTCGTGCAGCCCGTGCGGATTCGTGAAATGCGAGGCGGTCGCGCCGATCGTCTCCGCGCGCTTGTTCATTTTTTCCGCGAAGGCCGCGATGCTCCCCGCGTTGTCGCGTGCGAGCGCGAGCGCCACGTCGTTCGCGCTTTTCAGCAGGAGCGCGAAGAGCAGTTGGCGGCGCGTGTATTCCTCTCCCGGTTTGAATTCCAGCGCGCTCGCCTCGACCTTCGTGTCCTCGGGAAAAATGGTCACCTTGCGGTCGAGATCGCCCGCTTCGAGCACGAGCAGCGCCGTCAAAATTTTCGTCGCACTCGCCGGATACTGCATCTCGTCGGGATTTTTTTCGTAGAGAATGTCGCCGCTTTTCGCGTCGAGGAGGATGGCCGATTTTGCGACCAGCGGAAGTTCGCCGGGTGCGAGCGGCGCAGGCGTCGGCGTCGGCGTGGGCGCGGGTTTCTTCGCGGGCGCGGATTTCTTCAATGGCGTCTTTTTCGGAGCGCCGGCGGCTGCCCCGCCGAGCGCAACCACGAGCGCGGCGGAAAAAAGCAGAAACGAATTATGGGCGGAGAATCTGGCCATCAATCATCATCCACGCGACGGGTTCCCGGTTGGCGATCACGGCGGCGTGGACATCGCGGAAGCTGGCATCGTGCGGGATGGCGATCAAGTCCGCGAGTGCGCCGGGCTCGATTTTTCCCGCGTGCAGCGCCAGTGCGCGCGCGCCGTGCAGCGTCGCCATCGCCAGGACATCCGCGGGATGCAGCCACTGCTCGCGGTCCGCGAGGAAGCGCATTTCGTCAAACATCGAGAGCGAGTGCGTGCTCGCGAGGCTGTCCGTGCCGAGGCAGATGTTCATGCGCAGTTCGAGGAGCTTCGCGAGGCGGAACGGCGCGTGGCGGAAATAGCGGTGGCTGCCGGGGCAGTGCACGATGCTCGGCCGCTCGTGGCGCGGGATGCTCGCGAGCAGGGTGAGATCCTCGTCGTCGAGTTCGTTCATGTGCGCGAGAATCCAGCGCGCGCCGAAGCCGGTGTGATGAATGAGATGTCCCAGTGGCGTGCGACCGAGGTGGCAGTCTTGCATCGGGCGCTCGAGTTTCCGCATGAAGTCGTGAAGATCGCCGCGCGCGTGGCGGAACATTTCCCATTCCTCGCGCGACTCCGCGACGTGCGTCATCACCGGCATATCGAACGCCGCCGCCGCCTCGCTCACGCTTTCATAAAGCGGTCCCGACGCCGTGTACGGCGCGTGCGGGCTAAGCCCGAAGCCGCCGCGGCGCGACGGCTCCTTTTCAAAAAACGCGAGCATCCCGCAGGCGACTTCTTCGCTCGGCACGATGTGGCGCACGTCAATCATTTCGAGAAACCACCAGACCCGCAGCGGGCTCGGCGGCGCGTCGGTGAGCAGTTCAGGAAAGGACTCGATGTTCGCCACCGACGTCGTGCCCCAGCGTTGCAATTCGGCGAGCCCCTTCGTGATCGCGCGGCGGTAATCGTCCGGCCCGAGGCAGCGCTTGAGCGCATTGATGCGCACGACCCAATCCGTGAAACTGCGCTGCGGCTGAATCGCGCGCCGCATCATCGAGTAGTCGAGATGGCAGTGTGCATTCACGAGCCCCGGCAGCAGCGCGCACTCGCCGAGGTCCGTCACCTCGCCCGAATGCGCCGCGCGGATTTCCGCAAAAGTGTCGACCGCGGTAATCGTGTTTCCCGTCACCACGATCGCGCCATTTTCAATCGGCACCCGCGAGACCGGAATGATGGTGCGCGCGCGGAAAATCATGGCGTCGGCGTGGCGGCGGGCTCGTCCTTCACCATCTTGCGCGCGGCGCCGATCAAAATGTTGCACGCCTCGTGACACAGCAGCGGCAGCGTATCTGCGGGCGTCGCCTCGGCGCGGAATTTTTCCGGCGGCAGCGACGACACCGTCACGCCCTCACTGATGCGCCACAGGATCGTTTTCAGGCAGCCCGCGCGGCTGTCGCACTGCTTCGCGATGAGCCGCTGCGCCTGCTCGTCCGTCAGCTTTTGCGTGATGCGATACATCCCCGTCTGCCGCGCGAGGGTGTCGCGCAAATCCACCGGCAGCACTTCGCCGCGCGCGTGCGCGAGCCACACGCCGATCATCGCGGGGTAAAAATAATCCAGCGCGCGCCGCAGCGCGCGCGCATCCGGCAGCACCAGCCGCCAGCAGCGACGCAGAGTCGGTGCCGTCTTCAGCGGGCGAAAGGTGCCTGCGGCGTCGTGATTCGCGAGTGCGCGCGCGTCTTCGGATTTGAAAAATGCCGCGAGATCATCGCGCGCCGCGTCGTCGGCGTGCCGCAGTTCCCAGCCGTCCGCCGCGGACTGGATTGCAATTTGCCCGATGCGTTTTCCGCCGCCGCGCAGCCAGCGTTCGAGTGCCTGTGTCGTGTCGCGCATCACGGTGCGTGGCTTGCATCGAAAGCCGCCGCCTGGTCAAGAATCACGTCCGCAAACCCCGCCTCCGTGCCGATGGAACTCGCGTAGAAAAGCGTCCGCCCGCGCAGGCGGTACGGATTTTTTGCGAAGACGTTCGCGCCCTCCGCACTCGCCGCGCCGGGCGACTCTTCCGCGATGCCGAGCAGCACCGGGATGTCTTCGTAGCTGTGCAGTCCGTCCGCGATGAAAAACGGCACGACGACCACATTCGCGCTCGTCGCGAGACGGTCCCATTCCGCGATGAGCGGTGCCTCTTCCATGTAGGCATTCAGCACCTCGCGATAGCGACCGAGCGCGGTGATGCGCTCGACTTCGCGCTTCGCGGCGACGGCGGAATTTTCGTTCAGGTCCGTGCCGTGGCCGACGATGAAAAGGCTCGTCTCCGATGGCGGCACGCCCGGCGCGATTTCGGCCGCGCGCTTCAGCAGCATCTCCGTCATGCGCGCGTGATTTCCCACCGGCTCGCAATATTTCACGACGTGCCGTCCCACGCGAGTGATCGGACCAGTGACGCCAAGTTCGCGCGGGATCACCGTCTTGGTGAAGTAGCCTTCGCTGATGAAATTCGGCACGACATAGACTTCCTCGCGATCCACGCAGTGCAAAATTTGGCGCAGGCTCGGCTCCTCCTTCCAAAACGCGCCATGCACCTCGCCGAAACTCCCGCGCCGCCGGATTTCCTCCGCGAGCTGCCACGTCGGCGCGCTCGAATCGGCATTCACCGTCGAGCCGTGGCCGACGATGACGAGCGCGCTGTGCGGTTTTTGGAGCATTGGAATTTTTGCGTACGAGCTACGCTTGTCGAAGTCGAACGGTTTCCCCGAGACGTGTGTGTGATTGAGGCTGAAGCAATCTGCCGGACGAATTGCAGCCCGGAGGGCTGACGGAAATTAGCCGGTGGTCGAGCGAAGCGAACACCACCGGATCACAGGGAAAAAAATCATGCGCCCCGGCAGGGGCGCTGGAAGCGTGTGTTTATCACGGTTCCGCCGTTCCTGCCGGCGCGGTGGCATCCTCGTTGCCAATGCCGGTGATGCTCGTCCGCTGTGTATGCTCGGCCACCGGCTACTCTCGAAAAGCCTTCCGGATTGGTGGCGTGCGGCCACTCGAGTGCGCGGCGCTTTCGACAAATGACGCGCGCAGTGCGCGCAGCCGTTGCCGGCTGAAGTCGTCTCGCACGTCGCGGTTCGCGGCTTCGGTGTAGGCGTGCGCGGCGACGGAAAATTGCGAAAGCTGCTCCGCGATTTTCCCGAGGAGCCGCCACGCTTCCGCGCGAAAGGGGTGGCCTGTGAGCTGCCGCAGCACGTCCTCGTACGCCTTGTCCGCGCGGCCCGCGGCGAGCAGCGCGAGCGGGTAGCGTTGCGCGACGGACCAGTTGCGGCCCGAGCTGCTCGCCGCATTGCCGAGCAGATCGAACCGCGTTTTTCCGCTGCGCGCCTGCTCGATGGCGGCGCGCACGACATCAATCTCCGGCGCGAAGAGCGGCGAGCGTTCCGCGAGCTTCAGCTCGGCGAGCGCGGTGTCGTAGTCCTTTTTCGCGAGTGCCACCGTCGCGATGTTGAAATGCGCGAGCGCGAGTTTTGGCTCGAGCGCCAGCGCTTCGCGGAAAAGCGCGAGCGCTTCGTCCGGCTTGCCGTCCTGCATCGCGAGTTGTCCGAGATTGCTCACCATGCGTGCGTTGCGGCCCGCGCGCTCGGTCGTCTGCACGACGAACGTCCGCTGGTCGTACCAGTAGTTTTGCTGCCGCCAAGTCTGCACGCCGAGGAACACGAGCCACAGCGCCGCCACCGCGCGCAGTGCGCTGAAAAGCCGCGGACGCTGCGGCGCGAGGGCGCGCGCGGTGAAGAGCACTGCGGCGAAAAGGAACGCGCTCGGAACGTACAGCCAGTGCTCGGCGACGGTCGCGTTCAGGCGAAAGACGTTGCTGATCGGCAGCCACGTCACCGCCGCACACGCGAGCGCGAGCGCGGCGTCCGGCGCGATTTTCCGCGCGCGCCGCCACCACCACACGAGCCCCGCCGCGATGCACAATCCGGCGAGCGTTTGCGCTTCGCGAATGCGGCCGTTGCGCAGATTCGCCACATAGTCGGCGCTGGGATTCGAGGAAATGCTCACGGGGTTCGTGGAGACATCGCGCTCCATGTGCAGAGAGTGCGGCACCACGAAAAGCGACGCGTATTCCGCGAGCGCGCGCGCGACGAGAATCGGCCGCACCGGCCACGGCGCGACTTCACTCGACTCGGGCGGCGGTGTGCGCCCGGCGGTCATGCGCAACGCGCCGTACGCCCCGCACGCGATTACCGCGGCCGCGAGCCACGCCGCCCATCCGCGCCGATCGCGCGGCGCGCGGGCGACCAACCACACGAGCCAGACGATGAGCAGCGCGACCCCACTTTCCTTCGAGAGCAGCGCCGCGAGCGCGCACACCGCGGCAAGGATGATCGCGCGCGCCGCCGCACGATCGCCGGGCACGAGCGCGCCGCGCGCGTGCGCCCTGGCGACGAGCGCGAGGCCGGAGAAAATGAAGATCGCCGCGAGCGGATCCGCGCGCCCGCTCACGTAGGTGATCGCGCTCGTGTGCAGCGGATGCACCGTCCACGCGAGCGCGCCCGCCAGCGCCCACCAGCCGCGACTTTCGCCGAACCAAATACTCAGCAGCCGCCACAGCGCGAGCGCGGCCAGCGCGTGCATGAGCACGCTGGTGAAATGCCAGCCGGGCTGCGCCGCGCGCTGCGCCGCGAGCACGTCCGCGCCGTCGCCCGTGTCCGGCGCGCCGGTTTTTGCGGATGTCTTCGCGTCGTCCGGCCGCGCGATGCCCCACAGCGCGTAGTCGGCCATGAAAGTGAGCCGTTGCAGCGGGCGATAGAAATTGCTCGCCGTCGCATCGAGGAAAAGGAACTCGCGAAAGGCATCCGGCGTGAGCCGCCACGAGCGGATGAGCGGGTCGCGCAGGACGAGCGCCGTGTCGTCCCAGACGAAGCTGTTGCGCATCGCCGGCCAGTACGCGACGAACGTCCCGAGCATGATCACGAAAACGGAAAGCAGGCGTGGCGGGCGAAACACGCGCGGGACCGTGGCGATCGCCGCCTTCACCCGCAACGTGGAAACGACCGCAGCCGGGATGGCGCGGATGTTTTTAACCACGGATGCCACGGATGCCACGGATGATTTGCCGCGCGCAAAATCCGCATCCGTGCCATCCGTGAAATCCGTGGTTCTCCTCCTGAAATTGCGCGGCAGCGCAGAGTGTTTGCGGACTGTCGCGGCTTGCCTGGGGGTGATCCGTGTGTCGCCGCGCGCCGTCGCGCGATGGTGTGGCGTTGCGATCCTTGCGTTCATTTTTTCCTCCGCCACGCGTGCCGCGGAACTCGATGGCGTGCGCCAGATCGTCGTCTCGATCGCACCATCGTGGGATGCATTCGAGGGCAGTGCGCAGCGCTTCGAGCGTGGCACCGGGGAATGGAAGCCGGTCGGAAAGTCGTGGCCCGTGCTCTACGGAAAGCGGGGGCTGGCGTGGGGCTCCGGCGTCCACGGGCAGGAGGAAAAGGGGCTGCACAAAGCCGAGAACGACGGTCGCGCGCCGGCCGGAGTTTTTCGCATCGGCACGGTTTACACGTACGACAGCGCGCTGCCTGCGGGGAGCGATTATCCGTTCCACACCGTCACCGCCGCCGATGCGTGGATTGATGATGTGAACCACCCGAAGTACAACCAGCACGTCGTCGTGGATCCGCAAAATCCGCCGCCGTGGTATGCGAAGCAGCGCATGAGGCCGGGAGATTTTGCGTATCGCTGGCTCGTCGAAATCCGCCACAACGCCGACCCGCCCGTGCCCGGCCACGGCAGCGCGATTTTCCTCCACCTCCGCCGCGCACCGCACCGCCCGAGCGCCGGCTGCACCGTGATGGCCGAGCCCGATCTCACCGGCCTCATCCGCTGGCTGCGCGCGAGTGCGAACCCGCATTTCGTCCTGCTCCCGCGCGCCGAGTACGCGGCGAAATGGCAGGCATGGAACCTTCCCGCGCCGGAAAGTTTTCCGCGCGCGGACGCGGAGCCGGTGCGGAAAAAGTGAGCCAGTGCGCGGCGACGCCCGCCCGCGCACCGCACGGTAAAATTCCCAGCACCGTCAGCGCGTCCGCAATGATCGCGCTTCCTTCGCCTCACGGAAACCGCCACCATTTTCGCGCATGAAAATCCCCGCCTTCGCCCTGTCCCTCGTTGCCGCACTTTGCTGTTCCGCTGTCTGCTCCGCCGCCGAGCCGGCGCTTGAGCCGCTCTTCAACGGCAAGGATCTCACAAACTTCAAGACCGAGGGCTCCACGGAGTTTTGGCGCGTCGAGCATGGTGTGCTCATCGGCGAAAACGACGCGGCGAAGAAGGGCAACTACCTGTGGACCGAAAAGGACTACGGCGATTTTGTGATCGAGTTCGACGTGCGGTGGAAAGGCACCACGCCGCGCGGAGTGGACACCGGCATCGAGATGCGGAAGCCAAACATCCAGCTTCAGCTCGGCATCTCCGGCAGCCTGAAAGTGGACATGTCCGGCTCGTGGTACACCGGCGGGAAGGAGAAGTATCCCGAGGCCGGTCAGGCAAAGGAAGCGAAGACGCTCATGAAGCCCGAGGGCGAGTGGAACACCTTCCGCATCCAGGCGAAGGGCGACACCTTCACCTGCTGGATCAATGGGACGAAGGCTTCGGAATACACCGATGCGAAATTTTCCGGCGCTGCGCCGCTCGGCCTGCAGATCCATCCCGGCGTGGAGATGAAATGCGAATACCGGAACATGCGCCTCGCACCGCTCTGAGCGCATTAGCTCCTTTAAGCGGTAGCATGGACCAATGAGCTATCCTTTGTCAGCGCGGGGCGTCGCCTTTGTCTCGCACGTAGAAGCTTAGCCGTCGCCCGCCAGACCGGGGTAGGAGATGGAGGGCGGATCAAAACTAATTCAACGCCGATACGACCCGTTCAAAACCCGCCTGCGAATCAAAGAGGATATGAAACCCACTGCACACGGGCATATATTTCGAACCAGCCCGTAACTTCCCGGCTCCCTTTTCCGATGAAAACAAATCCACTACTCCTGCTCGGGCCGCTGTTGATCGCCGGGTGCGCAGCGCAGCGGGTCGAGCATCCACTGGCGCGAGAGTTGCGCCGCGCGGGCGTCCAGCCTGAGGTTTTCCGCATCGAGGATAAGGACGCGCAAATGCACCGCGCGGTGCGCGAAGCCCGGCGAACCGTGGGCGTGTTTATCGCCGCGCTCAAAAAACCGGCGAAGGGACAGCATGACTTTGAAGTCAAGAAGCCCTGCATGAAGGACGGGGAGGTCGAGCATCTTTGGCTGTCGGACGTGGAATTCAGCGGCAACCGTTTCCACGGGCGGGTGGACAACCGTCCCACCAAGATCAAAGGCCTGAAGTTTGGCGACCGGGTGTCGGTCAATCCCCAGGAGATTTCCGACTGGGCATTTGTGGACAACGGCAAACTGGTAGGCGGCTACACCATCAGGGTGCTTTCCAAGAATCTCTCCGCAGAACGCAGAAAGGAATTTGAAAATGAAACCAAAGTCCGAATTGATCCCAAGTAGCGGCATTTCCCGCCGTGGCCGCGAACTGCTGTCGCACCTGAGGAGCAGGCGAGTCGCCTTGCTCGGCATGCTCGGCATGGGCGCGGCGGTCGGGCTGCTTTTGAGCGGCTGCGCGGTGGATCCCGTCGGCGGCTACTATAACTCCCGGGCATATGCCGGGTCTTACTATGGGCCCTATTCGGGGCCTTACTACGGCGACTATGGCCCGTACGGTGGCGGAGAATTCCTCCTCGGTGGAATTCGGCACGGCGGCTACTACGGAGGGCATCATTTCGCAGGCAGCAGCTTTGGTGGCCGCGGTTTTGCCGGAGGCCCGCGCGGCGGCGGTTTTCGCGGCGGCTTTCGCGGCGGAGGAGGTCCTCCGGGCGGAGGATTTGGCGGAGGGCATCCCGGCGGAGGGCCTCCCGGTGGAGCGCGTGGAGGCGGAGGGCATCCTGGAGGCGGGCGCGGGCGGTAGAGCGGTTGAAGTAATGTCGTAGCGTCTGAAAGATGCGGGCCAAAATGCAGGCCATCAACGGCGCGCTCGGCCAGCTTTCGGATGATTGCGTGTGCACCGAACTCGTCCTCGGCGGCGACCTCGCCGACCACGACAAGTCCTTCTATTCCAGCGTCCGCTTCGCCGCCTCGAACAACGTGAACGGCGCGCAAGCCATCTTCGACGACCTCAAGCAACGCTACCCCTCCGTCCCGAAGAAGCCCGTCGTCCCGCCGCCCGCTCCCTGAACGCCCGGCACCCCGCCCGGCGACCACCGGCGACGTGGTCCAGCCCCACCTCCGCGGTGGCTCGGATCACCTCTACGGTGGTCGCGACCACCTCCGAGGTGGTTCCAACCACCGAAAAGGTTCTTCCACGCACCGAAACGCCGCCTCCAACCACCGGCGACGTGGATCGAGGCACCGAAACGGTGGTTCGAGGCACCGTTTCGGTGGTGACCCACCACCGCGCCGGTGGTCCGAACCACCGCCCCGCTGCCTCCGACCACCGCCACGGTGGTCCAAGGAACCGTTTCGGTGGGTGCGAGGTTTCCGACGCTGTCGCCGCCATCGGATGTCGGCGAATTCAGCGCGGGCAAGTCCCCGCCTTCTTCAGCAAGGCCCGCGCACTCGCCACGCCCGCCGAAATGTGCCACCGCAGGGGAGAGGCATCCGTCCTCCGCGAGGAAGGACTGAATGAATAATCAGTCCATCGTTTCCCGTCTTTGTTCCCTCCTGGCTTTGGCCAAAGAAGTTATTGTCTGGCTGGGGTGGTGATCCATACTGCGAACATGAAGCTCGACCCCCACCTTCGATCCATTGTGTCCATACCCGGTCTCGCCGCATTGCTGGCCGTGCCGCTGCTCGCCGCCAGCGCCGCTGCGGAGGACGTGAAGCTCAAGCTCCTCCCCGTTGGCGCCACGGCGAAAATGGGTGGCTTCCTGCCGCTGCGCCTCGCGCTCGCGGCGGAAAAGCCCGACAGCATCAAGAAGCTCCTTGCCGATCTTGCCGCGCCGCTCTTCGGCACCCTCAAGCTGGGCACGAGCGAGTCGCCCGCGGCCTTCGCAGTCGTGCTCGACGAGCCGGAGGGCAAGCCCTCGCGCCTTTTCGTGGACGCGAATGGCAACGGCGATCTCACCGATGACCCGGTCCCAGTGTGGACTTCCCGCGCCGTGAAGGGCGGCGACGGCAAGGACTACACTTACTTCTCCGGTACCGCGCAGGTGAGCGTGTCGTTCGGCGGGGAGCCGGCTGCCGTGACCATCGGGATGTATCGCTTTGACAAACGCGATCCGGAGCACGCCGCGCAGTCGGGTTTTCTTTTCCACTATCCCGATTACGCGCGCGAGGGTGAAGTCACTCTCGGCGGCAAGACCTACAAGGCGCTGCTCGCCGATCGCATGGCCACCGGCGATTTCCGGGGCAAGGAAGCGGCGCGATCCGGCGTGCAACTGTTCCTCGACGTGAACGGGAACGACAAGTTCGACCCGGTCGGCGAGGGATTCGACGTGCGGCAGCCGTTCAACATCGCAGGCACCACGTATGAAATCGCCGGGCTGACGGCAGGCGGCGAATCGTTTCGCATCGAGAAATCCACGAAGACCGTCGCGGAGCAGAAGATTATGAAACGCAAGACTCCCGAACTGCTCGGCGTCGGCAAGCCCGCCACGGCCTTCACGACCAAGACCACCGACGGTGCCGCCTTGGACTTCCCCGCCGACTACAAAGGCAAAATCGTGCTACTGGACTTCTGGGGGAAGTGGTCCGAACCGTACCTCGGGGAACTGCCCGGCCTGACTGCGGCCTACCAAGAACTCCACCCGCAAGGCTTCGAAGTGCTGGGCATCAACCACGACCGCACGGGCGATGCGAAGGCACTCGCCGACTTCACCAAGGCAAAGGAAATGCCGTGGCGGCAGGTCTTCGACGCCAAGAGCGGGGAGGACTCCGACGGCAGCAAGTTTTGGCAATTCGACATCGCGCGGCTCTACGGGGTGTATTCCATCCCCGCCGCCTATCTGGTGGACGGCGACACCGGCATGATCATCGCCAACAGCGGCCTGCGCGGCGAGGAATTGAAAAATATCATCAAGGCTGCGCTGGCGAAGAAGCGGGAGAAATAGGCTGGGAAATCGGGCGGCAGGAGGGGCGAGGGAATGATTATTGGAAGCAGCCGCACGCTCTCGTCTCACCCGCGAATCTGGCCGTTGCCGCGGAGGAGGTATTTGTAGGTGGTGAGTTCCTCGGGGGCCATGGGGCCGCGGGCGTGGAGTTTGTCGGTGGAGATGCCGATTTCCGCGCCGAAACCGAATTCGCCGCCGTCGGTGAAGCGCCTGCTGGCATTAGCCTCCATGGCGATGCCCTCAAACCTTCTGCGGCAAAACGAAGCTTCCCGGCTTCACATTGCTCGCTCCGAGAAGGGAACTCAGTTCGCTTTCGAGCCTTCTAATCTCCACAGAGATGGCCAGCGCCCTCTTCTCAATTGCCTGCGCCGACGCGGAACGGTTCGCCTTCTTGGCCACTCCTCGCTTCGCTGCAGGCAACACCTTCGCCGTGCTGAGGTCGAAGTAATCGAGCACATCTTCGCCGGCATCGAATTTCGCTTCGAGGTTTGCGGCGGTCGTGGGTTTAGCGTGAGTTTTTGGCATACGCGGTGATTTCCTGTGGGGTGGATTTTCTAACACTGATCAGGCGGATTGTCATCCCCCGATAGGCAATGATCGCGCTCCAGTGCTCCTCCTTGATGGTGCCGATGACGAGATAGCGTTTTTCCGCCGCGTCCTTTGCATCCAGTTCGACGCGCGACGACTGCCAAAGCGCCTGAGCCTCGGTAAAATCAATTCCGTGCTTGAGCTTGTTGCTCGCGTTCTTTTTCGGATCGAATTCATACGGCATTGGAATGGCGCAGCTTCTTCATGAAGTCGTCTGGAAGGCGAGCGCTTTTGCGGCGCATTGCCAAGCCTCACCCGCGGATCTGGCCGTTGCCGCGGAGGAGGTATTTGTAGGTGGTGAGTTCCTCGAGGGTCATGAGGCCGCGGGCGTGGCGTTCGCCGGTGGAGATGCCAATTTCCACGCTGAAGCCGAATTCGCCGCGGTCGGTGACTTCAGCCTTGGTATTGTTCGTCGCTCACTTGCTCCAGCCACTCGACGACTTTGCCATCGAGCGCTTCTTGCACGGCGAGGTGCGTCATCGCGGTGGTCGGAGCGGCACCGTGCCAGTGTTTTTCGCCGGGCGGGAACCAGACGACATCGCCGGGGCGGATTTCCTCGACGGGGCCGCCTTCGCGCTGCGCGCGGCCGGCACCGGCGGTGACGATGAGCGTCTGGCCGAGCGGGTGGGTGTGCCATGCGGTGCGCGCACCGGGCTCGAAGGTGACGCTCGCGCCCGCGACACGCGCCGGGGTGCTGGCCTGGAAGAGGGGATCGATGCGCACGGTGCCGGTGAACCAATCGGCCGGTCCTTTCGCGGACGGCTTGGAACCACTTCGTTGGATTTGCATGGCGGGAGTTTGGATTAGTGCAGCGGCAGGCCGTGGCGACGCCAGAAGATTTCCAGCGCGGCGTGGGAACCGTTGAAGACGTTGCGCTCCATCGGCCGGTCGATGTCGCCGAAGTAGGTGGGGAAGCGGTTGGCGCCGTGGTTGTACACGCGCGGGCGGGAGTGGCCGTGCGTCCAATCCACGCCGGCGTATTGCCACAGCGACCAGTCGGCCCACACATCGTACTGGCGCACGAGTCCCTCGGGTGTGACGGGCGCGGGGAAGTCCGGTCCCGCGCCGCCATCGTGCGAGTAGAGCGCGACCCAGTAGGACATGCGGCGCAGCTTCGCCTTGGTCGCCTCATCCGCGCTGCGCAGCGTGAATTTGAGATGCGTGCTATTTTCGAGATACGCGACGGGCACCACGCCCGTGCGACTTTCCACGCGGTCCACAAAGCGCACGATGTCCGTGAGGCGCGAGTTTGCATCGAAGTCCGCGCAGAGTAGCAGCGAGGATGCCGCCCACGTGCGGCTGGTGGCGAGCGCCAGCACGCGCGAGGCATATTGGTCGGCCTGCACCACGGCATCCACCTGCGTCTGCAGCCGGTAGTACACGCCGGGGAGCAGCCCCGCGCGATCGGCGGAGGCGAGAAAGGTGGCGCACTTCTCGTCGAGATTCCCGCCCTTGCCGGCGCGCGCGATGAGCCCGCTCGCGCCACTCTTGCGCAGCGCCGAGACGTCAAATTCCGAATAGCTCGTGCCGGCGCGCTGCCGTTCCTTCGGGTCGTAGGCCGAGACATTGATGATCTGCGGCATGGCGGCAAAGCTGCCGGCGACCCCGGCGAGGAGGCAGCAGGCGAGGAGGAAAAGGAAGCGCAGCGGGGTGGGGAATTTCATTTGGAAAAGTGGCGGGAAAGTAGAGACCACACGCGGGCTGCACCGCAATGGGGGAGTTTTGGTTTTGCGGGTTCGAGAAATTGAGGGCGCTCCCGGCTGCCGCGCTCAGCGCCGCGTGCGCTGAGCAGATCAATTCCCACCAGCCGAGAAGCCCGCCGAGAATGATACTTAGGATCGACCCGAGGAGGATGCCGGCGAGCACGACAACCGCACGCAGGTTGAGCGCAGGCTGCAATTTTTTTCAAACCGCTTCGGTGCCGTCAGCCGCACATTCGCGGGCAGCGCGCTGGTCAAATGCAAGCGACGCGGTTATACCTTGGAAAACCAAAACCCCATGCTCCGACTTCATCTCCGCACCGCCCTCGCCATTCTCACCGGCACGCTCATCGCCGTTCATGCTTCCTTCGCCGAGGATCTGAAAGCGCTCGCCGCCGCCATGGATGGCTATCGCTATGAATTTCCGTGCAAGGACCCGATGCCGGAAAATCCCAAGCCTGGAGCGGACGGCATCTCCGCCCGCGCGACGGACGATCCGGCGACGAATGACCGATTCACCGACGTCAAAAAATTTGGCGGCGAGGCCGGCAAAAAATACAAGGTGACTATCCGCATGCGCGGCGTGGTCGAGCCGATGATGTATCAGCACGGCCGGCAGGACGGCGACTATTTCTATATCGGCGGCGAGCCAAATAACGCGACTTATAACATCTACCAGCTCACGGTCTCCGCACCCGCGTCGCACTTCTTCTTTAATCGCCAGGACAAAGTCGGCCACCGCATCTTCACGATTGATTATACCAAGACGATCGAGATCGAAGGCGGGGCCACCCTGACCTTCCACGGCAACGGCCAGAACGGCAGGATGATTACCAACTTCGCCAAGCTCGTCGTCCCCGGCGTGCCTCCCGCACCGCAGCCTTACAATGGCCAGTTCATTCAACTCAACGTCATTGAGGTCATCGAGGTCATCAAAGCGAAGTAGCCCGACTTATTCTCCATGAAAAACCTCCTCCTTCTCCCGGCGCTCATTGCCACCGCCTTGTTCACGTCGCTCTCCGGCCCGCTTGCCGCCGGCCAGGCTCTGCCACGGAGCACGCCGGAGGCGCAGGGCATTTCCTCGGAGCATGTCGCCGCCTTTGTGTCAGCAGTGGATAAGATCAACACGCTGCACAGCTTCATGATCGTGCGCCACGGCCAAGTCATCGCCGAAGGATGGTGGAGCCCCGAGGCCGCGGATAAACCGCATGTGCTGTGGTCGCTGAGCAAGAGCTTTAACTCCACCGCCGTCGGGCTCGCCATCGCGGAGGGCAAGCTGAGCCTCGACGATCCCGTGCTGAAATTCTTCCCCGCCGATGCGCCGTCCGATCCTTCGGACAATCTCAAGGCCATGAAAGTGCGCGACCTTCTCACCATGACCTGCGGCCACGACACCGAGCCGAAGATCACGGACAACGCGCCGACGGTGAAACAGTTCCTCGCCCATCCCGTCCCGCACCCGCCCGGCACGCATTTTAAATACAACACCTACGGCAGCTACCTGCTCTCCGCCATCGTCACGAAGGTGACCGGCCAGACCTCGCTGGATTTTCTGAAGCCGCGTTTGTTCGAGCCGCTCGGCATCGAAAACCCGCAGTGGGAAGCCAGCCCGGAAGGCCCTTCGCTCGGCGGCTACGGCCTCTCCCTTTGCACGGAAGACATCGCAAAATTCGGCCAGCTTTATCTGCAAAAGGGAAAGTGGCACGGCCAGCAGTTGCTCCCGGCAAAGTGGGTCGAACAGGCGACGGGCAAACAGGTGCCGAACGACCAGGAAGGCCACTCGAATATCGGCGTTGATTGGCAGCAGGGCTACGGCTTCCAGTTCTGGCGCTGCACGCACGGTGCCTTTCGCGGCGACGGTCGCGCCGGCCAGCTTTGCGTGGTGCTTCCCGAGAAGGACGCCGTGGTCGCGATCACCGCCGATACGAACAGTTTCCAAGCCGAGATGAATGCCATCTGGGATCATCTGCTCCCCGCGTTCGGACCCACTGCGCTCCCCGCCGACGCCGCCGGTCAGGAAAAGCTCAGGCAGGCCGTCGCCCGTCTCGTGGCCCATCCCGCTCCGGCGAAGAAGTAAGCGGGCGCGCCATCGGCGAGCCGATGCGGGTGAAGGGCGACCCGCAGGATGCCGACTTATTTCCCCATCGTCGGCAGGCCGGAAAACGCCACCCAGACAGTTCACCGCCTCACCGGGTCCGCGCACGCGTCGCATTCCTTCTTCCACCGCGAGGACAAGTTCTCGAGGAACCTCTCAAGGAACCTCTCAAGGAACTTCGTGGCGCGTGCGAGCAGCTCGGCCGGGGTCGGGATTCCACTTGGCAGCGGAAACCTCCGGCTGCCGGCAAGCAGGGACCGTGCTAAGCGACCGTGTTAAAAAATCAGGGAAGTGTCCACGGAAGGCACGAAAGGGCACGGAAACAAGGGCTCAGCTTCCGTGTCCTCCGTGTCTTCCGTGGACAGTTTTACCAATCCGCCTCCAAAGCGGACTTTTTACACAGTCTATAAGGAACCGCTGACTTAATCGCGGAGACAGAAATCGGGCACTTTTAGTGAAGGATTTTCGACCGCGAAAAGCACGAAAGTGACGAAAAGAAGCAAGAAGACCCCGCTTTTTTTCGCACCTTTCGTGTTTTTCGCGGACACTCCAAATGGATCAGCGTTTCCCTAAACGCCTGGGAGCTTTGCCAATCGCTCCCCCTGACGTGCAGTTCGGGCCTTCGTCCGATGGTGCCGAGCTGCTTGCAGGGCCGTGAGCTCTTTCGGTTCTGGAAAGACTTTTTTGCGGGAGGTGAGGATTTTTATCACTCCACTTCGCCGCCGCTTTTGTCATGCGCCGGATCCGCATGGGGAATGCGATTTGCGCGCGTGGCCGGAGCCGGATGAAGAGAAATGAGAGGCGAGAAAGCTCCTTTCCACCCGCTTTAACTTCTGATTCCCAGCAGATTGCAGCGATTGCCGCGCAGCGCCTCTCCGTAAATCCCAGGATTTTCCCGAAGAGGCCGGTGCGCCGCCCGAGGGGCGGAAAAAGGCTCGCAACACCGGTTCTGAAACCATCTCATTTTTCTTTGGAAATAATGCTCAAAAAGTCTTGCCAAAAGGAGCCCATGCGTGATTTTATCAAGTCTGCCCGCATTTTACCCCAGACTATTTTGCCCTTGTTTTCCCCTCCTCTCGCCTCTCAGCGTCCCCCTGTTGCCGCAGTTGAATTTCGTGCAAACCCGACGGAAACCCGTCGTCTTCGCCGTGAGTTCACTCGCTAATCTCATCTCGGTCTCCTCCACTTTTTAAAAACTCCCGTCCCACTATTTGTCCCATGAAAATCAATCGCCTCGTCCTCCACACCTCCCGCAATAAGAAGCAGCGCGCCGCCAAGTCCCGCAAGCCCTCCGTGCTCGCCGGATCGATCGCCATGCTCGCCGCGTCCGTCCTGGCGCTCGGCACTGCGAAAGCGACGACGTTATATTTCGATCAGGATGGCAGCACCGCTGGCAATAATGCCGTCACGGGCGCCAACCTCGGCACGGTTGCGGGCGTGGGCACATGGGATAACTCGATCACGGCAAATTGGTGGGATCTCACCAATGACGTCGTCTGGAACAACGCTAATTTCGACACGGCGGACTTCACCGGCGCGGCAGGCATCGTCACGCTCAGCACCCCGATTACGGCGGGTGGCATCATTTTCTCGAATCCGAATGCGGGCAACTACGTCCTCACCGGCAGCACCCTGACCCTGCAGACGGCGACGGGCGCGACGCCGGTAATCTCCGTGCTGAACAGCGGCTTCGGCACCAATCGCGCAACGATCGGCTCGATCCTCGCGGGCGCGGCGGGATTCAATAAGACGGGCGACGGCACCCTCGTGCTCACGAACAACTCGAACAGCTACACTGGCGACACCGTCATCAATGCCGGCAGCGTCGTCATCACGAACCAGTCGCAGTTGGGCGCAGGCACCACGGCGATCTCCATCGGGGGCATCGCCAACACCGGCAACCCCGGCTTCAGCGGCGGCCAGCTCGTGCTCAATGGCGGCGGCACCGGCCCCGGTCTCACCATCAATCGCGAGATTTCCGTCTCCGGCCGCGGCCCGGGTGCCGCGAACAACAGCGGCGGCCTCGTCAGCGTCGGCAATAACACCATCGCCGGCCATGTCGTCCTCGGCAGCCCGGCTTCGCAGGGCAACATCGTGGCCACCCACGGCATCACCACCATTTCCGGCAATGTCCAGCTCGGCATTGCGTCCACGCAGACCCTCTTTGGCAACGGCAACTACATCATCTCCGGCCAGGTGACGGGATTCGAGATCGCCACGGATCGTTTCGCCAAATCCGGCCAGATCCTGACTTCCACGCTCTGGTTGCAGAATGCGACGAACAACTTCGCGGAGTCGTTGCGCATTGATTCCGGCACCGTTCGCGTCTCCACCAGTGCGGCACTGGGGAACAACATCAGCACGCAGGCGCTCGATTTGAACAACGGCACCCTCGAAATCCGCACCGACGCGCCGGATTTCACCAATCGCAAGGTGTTCATCCGGGATAACACCGTCGGCACCATTCTCATCGATCGCGCGATCGGCGGCACCGGCCTTAACCAGACGGTGGCCTTCAACGAATTGCGCGCGGCCAATGTGAACAACACCTTCACGCTCAATGGTCGCGACGGCTACAGCGCGAGCTTCATTGGAATCAATGTCATTGGCGTGGGCCCCCTGATCGGCGGCGGCGGCGCCAACAACTCGACTTTCACCAACAACGCGAACGGCGTCCTGACGCTCAATGCGAACCTCTGGAATCAAGCTGACGCCTCAGCTCGCACGTTGACCATTCAGGGCAATGCGGAAACCGTCGTCACCGGCAACATTCTGCGTGCGGGCGGCGGCGCGCATATCGTCACCAAGGCGGGCACCGGCACGCTGACGCTTCAAGGGACAGCCGGCACCTTCACGGGCAGCTTCAACATCAACGCCGGCACGACGCAGGTTACAAGCATCGGTGCGCTCAACGCCACGGGGCCTGGCGCGATTCAGTTGAATAACGGCGCGCTCGACTACCGGGGCACCGGTGAGACCCGCACGAAGCTCCTGAACCTGTCCGGCACCACTGGCCCCGGAATCATTCTCGCCAATCAGGCGAGCGGCACGGGCTTGGTTTTCAACGGCAACCCGGTGGGCGGCGCTGGGCTTGGCAACAAGACCTTCTTCCTCGGCGGCAGCAGCGCCCCGACGATCATCAATGAGATTGGCGGCGTCATCGCCAACAGCATCGGCAACACCACTTCGCTCGCGAAAGTCGGCGGCAACACCTGGCTCTATGACCCGGCGGCGGCGACTTACACGGCCGGCACGACGCAGGCCACCGGTGCTGCGGCGAGCGGCACTACCACCAATGTCATCACGCTGGCTGCGGCCAATGCGGGCATCGTGGTTGGGCAGGCCGTTACCGGCACCAACATTCCGCTGGGTTCGGTCGTTACCAGCATCAGCGGCACCACTTTGACGATCAGCAACAACATCGCCACGGCGGTGGCGGCCGCCACGGCGCTGACCTTTGGTGCGACCTCGAATTTCGCCGGCAGTGTCACCGTCAGCGGCGGCACGCTGCAAGTTCGCCCGACGGCGGCGAGCGGCAGCGGTTCCGACGTGATCAACAACACCAGCGCGTTGTTCTTCAATGTGGATGCGCTGACCGGCAACCAGTGGGCGGGCGGCACCTTCGAGTATCAAGGCTCCGCGACGGCGGGTGCCTTGAATGAAGCGCTCGGCGTGCTCACACCGACCGCGGGCGCGGGCATTGTGAAGGTCACGGCCAGTGGCGGCACCCCGAGCCTGACCTTTTCGGGCCTCGTTGCTGGAAATCTCACCGGCACCGGCCTCAACTTTGTCACGGCGGGTCCGGTCATCACCGTCACCGGCGCGACCAACACTAATGGCATCGTCAATGCCCACGCTTACTTCAACGGGGGAGACTTCGCGGCCTCCACCGCGGGCGTCATCGGTGCGGCGGCTTACAATACCTTCGCGGGCGGCGCGACGCTGGCCGGGGCGAACACGCTCCCCTACCTGCTCACCGGCGATGTCACCGCGCAGACCACGGCGACGATCAATGCGGGCATCAAGGTCGCGAGCGGTCCCCGCGCACTGACGCTCGCAGCCGGCCAGACATTGACCTTGCAGAATGGCGCGGCCACCGTCTCGGGCGGAATCCTCGTTACCGGCGGTAATTCGCTGACCATCTCCGGCGGCACCGGCATCACCTCCGGCGGCGCGGCGGATCTCGTTTTCCGCGCGGATACGGCGACCGACACGATCACTCTGAGCACGCCGATCCTCGCGAGCACGACAGGCGGCTTCACCAAGAACGGCCTCGGCACCTTGGTGCTGAACGCGGTCAATCTCGAAACCACCGCCGGCACGATCAACGTCAACCAAGGCACGCTGCAACTTTCCGGCGCGACTACGACCCTCGGCGCGAACAACATGAACCTCACCATGCGTCAGGCGACGACCCTGGACGTGAACGGGGTGAATATCAGTTCGACGGCCTTCAGCGGCACCAACACGCAGAATCTGAATTCGCTCAATGGAGCGGGCACGATCACCAACAGCGCCGCCAGCGGCACGTCCACGATCACGATCGGTAACAACGCTGGC